>JAKFCK010000306.1:0-3708 GCA_036676685.1 Chitinophagaceae bacterium
CAGGCATTGATATTTTTTGATTGGGAATATAATGGCGTTCTCACAAATGACCAGTTCCGGCCTGCATCCGTCGTCTTAGCCATCATCCCATTTGATCCTACAGCATAGGCAACAGTTGACGAAGCCGCGTGTACATCAGAAAAGTTCCCCGTGGTTTGCACTCCCGCAGGAGAGATAAATGTGAAGGGTCCATATTCCCATTTGGTACCCCCGTCCGTGGTCCGTGCAATGCCGCCATTGCCCCCGACGGCTATGCCCAGGTTGTTGTCATAAAAATGAACGTCTAACACCGTAAAACCGAACTGTTTAGGATCGCTGAACCGCCATTTGTGAGTGTTGAAAAAAGACGGTACAACCTGTGTCCTTGCAGCCGTCCCGATCATCAGGAAAATAATGGCCAGGGAAAGCGTGAACTTTTTTCTCGGAAAACTTTTTCTCATTTTTGAAGTAGTTGTTTTGATTTAGAAAGACAATAAAGACCCATGGGATATTAGCTTTTAAAGCGGTTAGAAACCTCCTGGTTTAAGAGCGATAAAAGTAAAAGGAATCCTTTTTTTTTACCTGAGGGTAAATACCTGATTTACAAATTGAGTGTAAACACTCAATTTTGGAAAGGTGGCTAAAATAAAGGCTGGGCTTGCTTTAAAGCTTATTTTAAATTGTTTTATTTGTACTCCCTTTGCTGCTGCTTATAAAATTTCGCAGCATTATTTTTTATACCACGATCACTGTTATGCGAAAAATACTGTTGAGTTTGGGCTGTTTGATTGTTGCGCTGATCTCCGGGGCGCAGGATAAATCCAACCGCGGCAAAGAATTCTGGCTGGCGTACGGATTTGACTATAGTTTCTTTCATGAATCACCTATTAACAACCAGGAGTTGGCAATTTATATCAGTACAGAACAGGCTGCAACCGTTACAGTTTCCATCACAAATACGGGGTATACCCAAACTATAAATATCCCGGCAAATACAGTAGATGCAACGGTCCTTATTCCTAAATCAGGCCCCAATGATGCACGGACATTAACAGACGGATTGCAAAACCGGGGCATTCATATTGTAAGTAATGTTCCGGTAGCAGTGTATGCGCATGTATACTCTACACAGGTATCCGGTGCCACCATGTTGATGCCTGTAGAAACCTATGGGTATTCCTATCACTCAATCAATTACTATCAAACCGCATCACAAAGCAGCCCGGCAGACTGGTATTCCTGGTTTTATGCAATTGCCTCAGAGGATAATACGAGACTGGAGATCACACCTTCGGATACCACAAAAAATGGCTGGCTACCCGGGCAAACCTATACAGTGAATCTTAATAAAGGCCAATCCTTTCATGTATTCGGCAAGGCAATTTTTGATGGCAACCCAGCCAATGCAAGTAAGGATATGACCGGCAGTAAAGTAGTTTCAGTGGTAGGGGGGGATGGCCTGTGTCATCCCGTCGCCGTTTTTTCCGGCTCCGGCGGCATCCGGTTGTGCAGGGGCGACGGTGGTGAGTTTATGCACCAACAGGTATTTCCTTCGCAGGCATGGGGTACACGATACCTCACTTACCATACGATAAACAATACCAACACGAATATTACTGAAACCAACAGGAATTATTACAGGGTATGCGTCGCGGATCCAACCACTATCGTAAAACGAAACGGGGTTGTGCTGAATGGACTGGTCAGGAATTTTTATTATGAGTTGATGGATTCTACGGGCGGTGATTATATCGAAGCGGACAAGCCGATCCTTGTATCGCAATACACTACCAATAAAAATCAGTGCTGGAATTTTCCGACAACTTCGCCTTCGCCACCTTCTTACGGTGACCCGGAAATGTTTTATCTCAGTCCAATTGAACAAGGTCAAAAGTCGGTGCTGTTTTATGTAAGCAGGAGATCCTCCATTGATTATGTGTACACCAATATCCATTTGCCCACGTCAGCAGTCGCATCGTTGCGGGTGGATGGTGCTGCGCTCCCCGCCGGGCAGATCGTACCCCATCCTCACCTGCCTTCCTTTTCTGTGGCTCTTGCACGTTTTACGGGCCCGGCAGCCCAACATAGGATCACGGCGGATTCGGCTTTCACTGCTACGGTGTATGGACTGGGGAACTATGAGAGCTACGGGTACAACGTCGGTACCCTGATCAATAACCTGAATCACTATAGCAGCATCAAAAATGTAAACAGTACTATCCCTGTGGATACCTTTACCTGTAAGAATACAGCAGCAAGACTGTATGTAAAAATTGCATACCCGGCTTTGTCCATCACCTGGAAATTGAGCCAGGTGCCCGGTATGTCCCCGAATATTGATTCGGTAATCAGCAACCCGGTTCCCGTAAATACGGAGCTGATCAATGGCCGTACCTATTATGTTTATTCGTTGCAACAGGATTTTCTTTTTGCAAATCCCGGGACTTATTATCTTCCTGTTTCTTATACATCATTAGTGATCCCTAACTGCAACCAGGCCGACACGGCCTCTGTCAAAATAGTTGTGAAACAAGGGCCCGTGGCCGATTTTACCTGGCCGGTAGCGCCATGCCTCCGCGATTCTGTTTCCTTCACAGGCACTTCCCTCCCCGGTATTTTTAACCTTACTGCTTATAGCTGGTTGTTTGATGATGCCAGCACTGCGAATACGTTGAATGCACGAAAGAGATTTTTAACCAGCGGAAATCATGAGGTACGTTATAGGGTAATTGCAGACAACGGTTGTGTTGGTGATACAATCAAGACCGTCACCATCCAGGATAATCCTGTCGCCAGGTTCGGTATGGCGACCACGGTCTGCCAGGGTGACTCCGTTTTTATAACTGATACTTCTTCTGTTACGGGCGGCACCATTAGTAGTTGGTACTGGAATTTTGGTGATGGCACAAATCTCACAACAAATAGCGGCTCGGGTTTCTATCACCGGTATTCAGTAGCGGGCTCCTACCAGGTTTCACTTGTAGTAACATCTTCCAATGGCTGCAAAAGTGATACTTTGAAACGGGATATTAATGTGATTGTGTTGAACAATAACCTGGGGCCTGATATAATACAATGCAATGGCAGCACCGTGGTACTTGATCCCGGGGCGGCTGCCCCGGGTAATAGTTTTTTATGGCAGGATGGCTCAACCAATCCAACATTTACTACTGCTACGGGAGGCCTTTACTGGGTGCAGGTGTCCAACGGTTCAGGATGTAGCAGGAGGGATAGCATCAACGTAAATTTTTCAGCCGCACCATCTTTTAACTTAGGTGCAGACACTTCAATTTGTGCAAGGGATACTTTAACGTTGAATGCTACAGTGCCTGGTGCTACGTCCTACACCTGGAGTAACGGGACCACCAGCCCTACCATCAAGGCCTTCCAGGCAGGGATTTACTGGTGCGAAGTTGCTATTGGCACCTGCAGGTTCAGGGATAGTTTGCAGATCACATCACTCCGGGCTGCCCCTGTGGTAAACCTGGGCAATGACGTGGTGACCTGCGCGGGTACTTCTGTGAGACTGGATGCTACGAACCTGAACTCTACTTACACCTGGCAGGATGGGTCCACAAACCCGGTATATATGCCAACAACTTCCGGCCTTTATTGGGCGGAAGCGATCAACAATGGCGGTTGCCGGATACGGCGATTATTCGACCAACATACTGGCGCCGTTCTGCGGCGGGTACCTTTGCGACACGCAGGATGCCACCGGCTGGAGCG
>JAKFCK010000307.1:0-14973 GCA_036676685.1 Chitinophagaceae bacterium
GGCTGGCAAAAAACAATTGATAGATCATGAAGAGACCTTCAATATATTTCGTTTTATGCTGTGTGCTGTTTACTATAATGGTACAGGATTCGTTTGCTCAAACGAGTCCACTTATTCTCAAACATGCTTCGTTCAGGCATTATGTTGACTATTTCAACAAGATGGAAGATGAAAACATCCGGCAGGCTATCCCTAACGAAACTGCCTGGAGCTGGATGCAGAAAAATATTCCTTTGTTTGAATGCCCGCAGCAAAACTTTGAAGAGATGTTCTATTACCGCTGGTGGACCTTGCGGAAGCATATTAAAAGCACGGAGAAAGGATTTGTATTCACCGAGTTTTTGGTGCAGAGAAGTTATGCTGACAAATACAACCTGATTTCGAGCGGCCTCGGCCATCACATTTACGAGAGCAGGTGGTTGCATGATAAAAAGTACATGGACCAGAACCTGCACGTATGGTACAGGGGCAATGATGGAAAACCATTAAAAAAACTGCGTTTTTACAGCAGCTGGAATATAGATGCCATTTACAACCGCTACCTGGTGAATTTGGATAAACCCTTCGTGCTGGACCTGCTTCCTGACCTGCAGGTTGATTATGCAGAATGGGAAAAAGAAAAACAATTATCAAATGGATTGTTTTGGCAATACGATGTCCGGGATGCGATGGAAGAAACCATCAGTGGCGGGCGTAAGGAAAAAAATCCACGTCCCTCTATCAATGGGTATATGTATGGAAATGCCAAAGCGCTCGCAAAGTTGTTTACCTTAAAAGGCAACTATGAAATCCCGGCAACGTATGAACGAAAAGCAGGTATTATTAAACAGGTTACGCAACAAAAACTCTGGAATCCTGCCCACCAGTTTTTTGAAGTGCTCAAAGAGAAAGGTGACACCTCTGCCAACGTGAAAGAAGAAATTGGTTTTATTCCCTGGTACTTTAATATGCCCGATTCCGGGTACAACATCGCCTGGAAAAGCTTGATGGATACCAAAACCTTTTGTGCGCCATTTGGGATTACGACGGCTGACCGCAGCCATCCTGAGTTCCGTACACATGGTTGCTGCAAATGTGAGTGGGATGGTGCGGTATGGCCTTTTGCTACAGCCCAAACCCTTACTGCAATGGCGAACCTGCTCAACAATTACAAACAGGATTACGTGGTAGACAGTAATTATTTTGACCTGCTTGAAACATACGTAGAGTCACAATACTACCGCGGTCGTCCTTACATTGGTGAATACCTTGATGAGAAAACCGGCTATTGGTTAAAGGGCGATGAAGAACGCAGCCGGTATTACAATCACTCAACCTTCAATGATCTTGTCATCACCGGGCTTATAGGCTTGAGGCCAAGGGCAGATAATATCATCGAGGTAAATCCATTACTCCCTGCAAACAAGTGGGATTGGTTTTGCCTGGATAATGTGTTGTATCATGGAAAAATAATCACGATCGTTTGGGACAAAACCGGATTAAAATATAAAAAAGGAAAAGGGATGAGTTTGTGGGTGAATGGGAAAAAAGTTGCAGCGTCTGCGGGGTTGCAGCGTTTGACGGGGCGTCTTTAAGTAACCAGCTCCCCGGAATCTATTGTCAAAAATTTAATTTTCGCTTTCGCCTTTGCGCCTCTGCGGGATAAAAAAATACATCGCAATTATAAAGTCAAATTGAAAACAATCATATATATACTTTTTGGAATGTTAGTGACATTCAATGTAGCTGGTCAGCAAACAGAAAAGTTGTACCTGAGCGGGAGGGGTAGTGATGATACCAAACAATGGGAATTTTTCTGCACTGGAGGAATGAATGCGAATAAATGGACAACTATTCCTGTGCCTTCCTGCTGGGAACTCCAGGCGTTTGGAAAATACGATTATGGATTTGCAAAAGATAGTCTACGGGGGAAAGAGAAGGGTTTTTACAAATATTCCTTCGCTGCACCCGCCGCCTGGAAAAATAAAAAAGTAAAGATTGTTTTTGAAGGAGTGATGACGGATGCAGCAGTAAAGATTAACGGCCAGCCGGCGGGAGAGATACACCAGGGCGCTTTTTATGCTTTTAAATATGATATCACACAACTCCTGAAATATGGTGCGCAAAACCTGTTGGAAGTCACGGTTGATAAACATTCTACAAATCCATCCGTGAATGAAGCAGAACGGAAAGCTGACTTTTGGATATTTGGAGGCATTTTCCGGCCGGTTTATTTAGAGGTTTCTCCCCAGACATCAATAGAAAATATTGCGATCAATGCTAAAGCGGATGGCAGCTTTAAAGCTAACCTCACTATTGCAGGTAGCGCTGATAAAATTATTACGCAGCTCTATACTGCTAAAGGCGCCAGGTTTGGTAATGCAGTCACCACGCAGGGCACCAGGATGGTAACATCGAAATTTATATCACCAAAATTATGGACGGCCGAATCACCTGACTTATACAAAGCCGTTTTTTCTATTTATAAAAACGGCCTGTTGCTACATACTGCCGAACAGAAATTTGGTTTCAGAACGGTGGAAGTAAAACAGCGGGATGGTATTTATGTAAATGGGGTAAAAGTAAAAATGAAAGGTGTGAACCGCCATTCATTCCGTCCTGGAACTGGCCGCACCACCAGCAAACGAATTAGTATAGAAGATGTGTTACTGATGAAAGACATGAACATGAATGCCGTCCGAATGGCCCACTATCCACCGGATGATCATTTCCTGGAAGTATGTGATTCGCTCGGGCTTTTCGTGATGGATGAACTGGCGGGCTGGCACGGCAACTATGATACAAAAACGGGGTCTAAATTATTGAAGGAGATGATCGATCATGATGTGAACCATCCTTCGATCATCATCTGGGCCAATGGAAATGAGGGGGGGCATAACCTCGAATTAGATAAATACTTTACGGAGTTTGATATCCAGCAAAGGCCCGTGGTGCATCCATGGCAATTGTATGGAGGTATAGAAACACAACATTACCGGGAATATAATTACGGTATTGGTAATTATGAGAATGGCAGGGAGATCGTAATGCCTACTGAATTCCTGCATGGGCAGTTTGATGGTGGCCATGGTGCAGGCCTGGAAGATTATTGGGAAAAAATGTGGCACAATCCATTAAGCGCTGGTGGCTTTCTTTGGGATTTTTCCGACCAGGCAGTTGTGAGAAAAGATCTCCACGATTCACTGGATACTGATAAACACCGTGGAGCAGATGGTATTGTCGGGCCGCACCTGGAAAAAGAAGGGAGCTACTTTGCCATTAAAGAAATATGGAGCCCGGTGCATTTTGAACGAAAAGAAATTACTACCCAATTTGATGGCAGGTTGAATATTGAGAACCGCTTCCATTTCACCAATATCAACCAATGTACATTTAGCTATCGCTTCAAAAAGCTAACCTCCGCTCTCCTGCCGGAAAAAACAGGAACTATGGTGGCTCCCGGTATTAAGCCAGGCGAAAAAGGGACGCTTAAAATAAACCTGCCGGCTAACTGGAAAGATTATGATGTGTTGTATGTAACGGTGAAGGACAAGCCAGGCAAAGAAATTCTCACTAAAAGTTTTGCAATTGTTCGTCCCGGGTATTTAGAATCGATCCTCGTGTCCGGGGAAGGGAGGCCTGCACCTTTGCTTACTGAATCGGATAGCTTATTCAAGGTAAAAGCCAATGATATCGAAATGTCCTTTCATACAAGAACCGGTTTACTTACACTCGTAAAAAATACAAGGGGCATAATACCATTTAATAACGGGCCGGTTTTGCAGGAAGGGGTAAATAATTTTGCCGGGTTCACCGCCCGCCAGTCAGGTGATAATATTATCATTAGCTCAACATATGATAAACAACATTTCAATACACTGGAGTGGACCATTTATCCAACAGGGATTTTTAAGATGAAGGTGAGGTATTTTCCCGCAGCCTATTTTACTTCTTTAGCCGGTGTAAACTTTTCCTATCCTGAGCAAAAAATGAAAAGTTTCACCTACCTGGGAGATGGGCCATACCGGGTTTGGAAAAACAGGATGAAAGGAACACAGTTTGGGCTATGGACAAAACAATATAATAATACAGAAACAGGAGAAGCTCCATGGGTCTATCCCGAGTTTAAAGGTTACCATGCAAATTTGTACTGGTCTGTATTTAACGCAGAAGATCATTCTTTTAGGGTAACAACGCCAAATGAAAATATTTTCCTGCGCTTGTTTACGCCTGCATGGAAAACGGACCAGTGGCATAATTATGAACCCATTTTTCCCGGCGGCGATATTTCATTTATGCAAGGTATCAGCAGCATTGGTTCCAAAACACAAAGAAACGAAACTACAGGTCCTATGGGCGCCAAAAATATTTTTTACGATTATGAAAAGGATCCTTCACGCGCATTAGAACTTGTCTTGTATTTTGATTTTAATGATTAACAACCATGATGAAAATATTTTTTATATTATTATTGTCCCTTTGCACTGTGCAGGCGACACAGTCCCAGGTAACCGTCACCGGCCTCAGGTGTGAAATGATGGTGAACCCGGAGGGGATCGGCGTTTTCGTACCCAGGTTTAGCTGGCAGTTGCAAAGCCCATTGAGGAATGTAAACCAGCTGAGCTACGAAATCCTGGTGAGCAGCAGCGAGGACAAATTAAGGTCAAACCAGGGTGATATTTGGTCATCGGGGAAAATAAGTTCTTCATCGTCTCACCTTATTTCATATGCCGGGAAACCTTTACAATCATCAAAAAAATATTACTGGAAGGTTCGTTCCACCACCAATAAAGGGGAGGGGCAGCTGGCAGAAATTGCTTTTTTTTCAACGGGTTTACTGGGAGCAAAAGACTGGAAAGCAAAATGGATAGGATACGATAAAGCTTCAGCCTGGGATAGTGTTACACAGTGGTCCAGGTTGTCGGCCCGTTACCTGAGGAAAGAATTTCAGAATTCAGGTGATATCAAAAGAGCCACCGTTTACATCTCTGGTCTTGGATTGTATGAATTGTACCTTAACGGAAAAAAAATCGGTGATAAGGTATTGGCGCCTAACCCCACGGACTACCGTAGATCTTATTTCTACAACACGTTTGATGTAACAGCCCAGGTTAAGAAAGGTGCAAATGCCATAGCTACTGTTCTAGGTAACGGTCGTTTTTTCACCATGAGGCAAAATTATAAAACGCATAAACATAACACTTTCGGGTATCCGAAGTTGCTGCTGCAACTTGAGCTGGAATATGCAGATGGAACCAAGAAAACAATTATCAGCGATCAAAGCTGGAAATTAAATGTTGATGGACCTATCCGGACAAATAACGAATATGATGGAGAAGAGTATGATGCGCGCAAAGAATTCGGCGAATGGACAAGCGCAGGTTTTAATGACAGCAGGTGGATAAAACCTCAACTGGTGGCCGCTCCTAAAGGTAAGTTGCTTGCACAGTTTTCGCCCTCTATGAAAGTAAAACAAACCATTCTACCGGTTTCTATAAAAAAAACTACCGGCGGCAAATACATTCTTGATATGGGCCAAAATTTTTCCGGCTGGGTAAAACTGTTAAATATCAATGGCAAAAGAGGGGATAAAATCACTATGCGTTTTGCGGAGAGCCTGCAGGGCAATGGCGAGCTATTCACAGCCAATCTGCGTGATGCAAAAGTAACCGATATCTACACTTTCTCCAACTCTCCTTTAGGTATCGGGGGTTGGGAACCTTCGTTTATCTATCATGGTTTCAGGTACGTGGAAGTAAGTGGTTTCCCGGGTGAACCCACTACGAAAAACTTCGAGGGAAAGTTTGTATACGATGATATAGAGACAACCGGTTCATTTCAAACTTCCGATGAAACCATCAATGCTATTTATAAAAATGCATGGTGGGGAATCGCCTCTAATTATAAAGGTATGCCCGTGGATTGTCCCCAGCGAAATGAACGGCAGCCATGGCTGGGTGATAGGGTAACAGGCGCCCAGGGAGAAAGTTTCGTATTTGACAACGCTAACCTGTATGCGAAATGGGTAGATGATATTGAACAGTCACAAAGGTCAGACGGTGCGATACCCGACGTGGCCCCTGCATTCTGGAATTATTACTCAGACAATGTAACCTGGCCTGCTGCATTTATTACCATCAGCAATAATTTGTACAACCAGTTCGGTGATATTACGCCGATACAGAAAAATTACGCCTCCATGAAAAAATGGATGGCATATATGAAAAGCAAGTACATGGTCAACTACATCGTCACTAAAGACAAATACGGCGACTGGTGTGTACCGCCTGAAAGCCTTGAACTAATTCACGCCAAAGATCCATCAAGGCTTACTGATGGAAAACTCATCGCGACGGCCTATTATTTCAAACTGCTTTCCTATATGCAACGTTTTGCGGGACTAACAGGTAATAATGGGGATGCAAAAGCTTTTTCCGCGTTGGCGGATAGCATCCGGTTGGCGTTTCATAAAACTTATTATAACCCGGCAACAAGATATTATTCCAACAATACGGTTACCGCCAACCTGCTTCCGCTGTATTTTGGCATCTGCCCGGACTCTTTGCGGGAAGTAGTTGCAGAAAAAATAAAAGAAAAAATTCTTGTTGACAATGACGGCCATATCAGCACAGGTTTGATTGGTTCGCAGTGGCTAATGAGGGGACTGACCGAGTATGGTTTTACAGATATTGCTTACAGACTCACATCGCAGAAAACTTACCCGAGTTGGGGCTACATGGTTGCCAATGGTGCAACTACCATTTGGGAACTTTGGAATGGTAACACTGCCAACCCCGGTATGAACAGCCAGAACCATGTGATGTTGTTAGGCGACCTGGTCACCTGGTATTACGAAAACCTTGCAGGTATACGAACAGACAAAAGTTCAGTTGCATTTAAGAAGATTATCATGCGCCCCACAATTCCAAAGGATCTGGCGTTTGTGAATGCATCCTATAAAAGCGCCCATGGAATGATCAGCAGCCATTGGAAAAATACGAACGATGTTTTTGAATGGAATATATCTATCCCGGCCAATACCATAGCCACAGTCTACATCCCTGCGCAAAACATGGAGGGGGTAACAGAAGCCGGCGGGCCACTGTCTGCAACGGAGGGATTAAAAATCATTAAATGGGAGAACAAGCAAGCCATTGTGCAGGTACCCGGTGGCAGCTATCAATTTAAATCAATTATTAAATAAAATATTTTATGAAAATATTTACGGGTTATTTAATCGTTTCAATGTTCTGGTTAATGCCACCGGCTGCGGGCCAGTCGAATGCTGGCAACGAGGAACTTCAAAACAAAGCTGCGGGCTGGGTGGCGTCCCTGCAACTGGCCGACAAAGCTAAAGCAACCCGAGTGCAGGAGGCGATCGTGACACACCTCACCGCTGTTCGTGATTGGCACAACAACCATCCTGCAACAGAAGTTCCGGCAGGGATAAATCCCGCTACAGGCAATATGCTGTCGGAATTGGACAGGCAGGTGATCATTTGTTCTGCGAAACCAAAAACTGTGCGTGAGAACCTTCTCCTGGCCCTTAAGGCCGACCTGGATTCCGCACAGCAGGAAATGATCATGGATAAATATACAATAGGCAAAGTTGCGTTTACCCTACAGGGTTATAAAGCCATTGTGCCCGATCTTACCCCTAAAGAAGAATCCGAGATCCTGAAAAACCTGAAACAAGCCAGGAGCCTGGCAATAGACTATAAAAACATGAACGAGATCTCCGCCATTTTTGAGATATATAAAACAAAGTGTGAGCAATACCTGAACAATAATGGCAGGAACTGGAGGCAATTATTTAAAGCCTATGTTGATAAAGTAAAGGCTGAAAAAGAAGCTGCCAAAAAGCAGCAATAAAACAAAAGATGATGATACGTACATTAATTTATGGATTGGTTTTGTTTGGCAGTCTACTGGGTACCAGGAATGCAGTTGCACAAAACAAATGGAAAAAAGGCATACTGGTGGATGAATTTATTTTTGATAAAGCATCTTTTCCTCAAAGTCATGCCAGCACAATTGAAGAAACACCCGATGGTTTAATAGCTGCCTGGTTCGGCGGTACAAAAGAAGGCAATAAGGATGTATGCATCTGGACCAGCCACCTCGTAAATAATAAATGGACCGAACCCGTAATGGTTGCAGATGGTGTTATCAATGACAGTACGCGATATGCGTGTTATAACCCGGTATTGTATTATGCCGAAAACAAAGAGCTGCTCTTGTTTTACAAGATTGGGCCCAATGTTGGTGGCTGGAAAGCATTTATGATACGATCTACTGACAATGGCAAAACCTGGGGTAACAGGGAAGCCTTGCCTGAAGGATATTTAGGGCCAATTAAAAACAAACCTGTCCTCGTAGACAACACATTGATCTGCCCTTCCAGTACTGAGAAGAACGGATGGAAAGTTCATTTTGAATATACAGAAGATAATGGAAGAACCTGGTGGAAGTCAGGACCAATCAACGATGGAAAAATACTTTCAGCTATCCAGCCTAGTATTTTGAAACATAGGGACGGCAGGTTACAGGTCTTATGCAGGAGCCAGAACCGTACCATCAATGAGAGTTGGAGCAGCGACAGCGGAAAAACATGGTCTGCTATGAAAGCATCTGATTTACCCAATAATAATTCCGGGACTGATGCTGTAACATTAAAAGATGGCCGGCAATTATTAGTATACAACCATGTTAGACCTGCAGATAGTTTACCCAGGGGGAAAGGTGCAAGAACCCCTTTGAATGTTGCGGTTTCCAAAGACGGGAATAAATGGTACGCTGCACTGGTATTGGAGGATTCTCCCATTAGCCAATACTCTTACCCTTCGGTAATTCAATCCAAAGATGGGATGGTGCATATCGTATACACCTGGAGAAGGGAAAAAATAAAATATGTAAAAGTAGATCCACGTAAACTAAAATTGAAAGCGATCAAGGCCGGCCAATGGCCAGGAGTGAAAACCGTCAACAATCTAAAACCTTCAACAGACGATTAGCTATGCAGAACCTGCCGCTGATAGATATAACAATTGTGATCCTTTACCTGGTGGCCATGGTATATATCGGTTTTTATTTTTCGAAGAAGAATAAAAACAGTGACCAGTTTACCAAAGCATCAGGTACTATCCCCGGCTGGGCAATCGGCCTCTCTATCTACGCTACGTTTTTAAGCAGCAATACTTTTTTAGGTGTGCCGGGTAAAGCTTTCGGCAGTAACTGGAATGCTTTCGTTTTTAGTATTTCCATGCCTTTTGCCGCCTGGGTGGCGTCAAAATACTTTGTTACATTTTATAGGAATACAGGCGAAGTCTCAGCCTATACTCATTTGGAAAAACGTTTCGGACCCTGGGCGAGGACGTATACAGTGATCTGTTTCCTGTTGACACAATTTGCGCGGATGGGTTCTATTTTTTTTGGTATGGCGCTTACCCTGCATGCACTTACAGGGTTTTCTATGCCCTCCATCATGATTGTCATGGGGATCTGCATTATTCTTTATACCGTATTGGGAGGTATGGAGGCGGTGATATGGACGGAGGTAGTCCAGGGCATTCTAAAAACGCTGGGTGCTTTACTGATTCTTTTCCTGGTTATTCGTGAACTCCCGGGAGGTGTGGAGCAGGTGTACAAAATAGCCAACAACAATAATAAGTTCAGCCTGGGAAGCACTGCCTTTGATTTTACACAAAGCAGTTTTTGGGTGGTATTATTATATGGATTTTTTATTAACCTGAATAATTTTGGTATGGACCAGAATTACATCCAGCGTTACCACACGGCTACTTCTGCTAAGCAGGCAGTGAAGTCGGTCTGGTTATGTGTATTCCTCTATGTGCCCGCATCCCTTTTGTTTTTTATCATCGGTTCCGCGTTATTTTCTTATTACGAGGTAAATCCCGGGATAGCCAATGCGCTGAAACAATCTATTGCAGTTGAGCAATTAGGAGCACAGGCTTCGGCCAGCCAGTTAGCACAGTATGTGGCACAATTGCAACCTGCCGATTACGCCGATAAAGTGATGCCGCATTTTATGGTCAATAAAGTTCCAACTGTATTCCTGGGTTTGATTGTAGCGGCCATTCTCTCAGCTGCCATGAGCACCATCAGTTCCGGTATGAATGCATCAGCAACAGTATTTACCAAGGATATCTACAAAAGATATTTTGACAAGCGCCTATCAGATAAAAAAGAACTTGTTGTGTTGTACATCTCCACCGTGGTTTTTGGCCTGGTAGGCCTGGGTACGGGCCTGGCGATGATCGGTATAAAAAGTATCCTCGATATATGGTGGGAACTCTCCGGGATTTTTGCGGGTGGAATGTTGGGTTTATTCCTGCTTGGCCTCATCAGCAGGAGAACAAAAAGCCCTGAGGCGGTCATCGCAGTTATAGTTGGTGTGATCGTCATATTATGGTTAACGTTTTCTGACAAGATCCCTGTAGAGTATGCCTTCCTGAAATCCGGCCTGCATAAAAACATGATCATTGTTATAGGCACTTTGACGATATTTTTAACCGGGATACTGATTACGAAACTGAAAAAGAAGACTGAAGCGGATATTATTGCCCCGGCAATAGAATAAAGGGAACAATGATAGGAGGTGATGGAAACCATCCCGGTTATTCGGGACTTTTGTCCATTTGTCGTTACGGAATAATGCGAACATTGTATAAGATTATAAAATTACATCTATGCCAGACATTTCAAACCAAATAACTCTTGTAGCCTCAGGTGATCTTCGGCTGGCAGCAAATCAAAATTGCTGGGCAGCGCAGGAGGAAATGGAAATACAATTGTCAAGCGCATTGGCAAAAAAAGGCTACACTGTTAAACGCGCACATGTATATGATGCACAAAAAAAACACGGCCTCATCGATTCGCAAAAGATGGGGATGGATGTTTTTGCAACTATTGATGAGCAAGCGCCCTTGATCGTTGCAGAAAGTTTATGGCAATACAGCCATCACGTACTGGCTGGATTAACCACGCACAAGGGCCCCATACTCACCGTTGCCAACTGGAGCGGCCAATGGCCGGGGCTGGTAGGGTTATTAAATTTAAATGGCTCCCTTTCCAAAGCTGGTGTGCAGTACAGTTCTACCTGGAGTGAAAACTTTGATGATGCCTTTTTTGAAAATAGCCTGGCAGAATGGTTAGAAACCGGCAGGATAAAACATGATCAGGGCCACGTAAAAAGTTTTGACCTGGTAAAGATTCCATTAGCAGAAGAGATCACGGGAAGGAATTTTGCTAAAGGTTTCAGGCAAAATAAGGCGATCATGGGGGTATTTGATGAAGGTTGCATGGGAATGTACAATGCGATCATTCCCGATGATACCTTACACGCAACCGGGGTTTTCAAGGAACGCCTCAGCCAGTCTGCCTTGTATGCGGCTATGCTGGAAGTAAAGGATGAAGAAGCCGTTGAAGTGTTGGACTGGTTACTTGGAGAGGGAATGAAATTTAACTGGGGCAGCGATCCAAAAGAGCAACTTACAAAAGAACAAACACTGGAGCAATGCAAAATGTACATTGCTGCAGTAAGGATGGCGGATGATTTTGGTTGTGCAACCATAGGCATACAATACCAGCAGGGCCTGAAAGATATTTGCGCCGCCAGTGATCTTGTGGAAGGCCTGCTGAATAATACCAAACGCCCACCTGTTTTTGCAAAAGATGGCCGCGAATTATATGCAAACACGGCTCTGCCACATTTTAATGAAGTAGACGAATGCGCAGGGTTAGATGGATTGATCACGTATCGTTTATGGCAGGAGCTCGGCATGAGCGGTGAAAATACATTGCATGACCTGCGTTGGGGCGAGCACTATAAAGGTGACGGGGTAGATGACTTCGTCTGGGTGTTTTTAATTTCCGGAGCCGCACCACCTGCCCATTTTATCAACGGGTACAAGGGCGCGGCAAGCGACAGGCAACCCGCTATGTTTTTTCCAAAAGGTGGTGGTACGCTAAAAGGCGTGAGCAAGCCGGGGCATATTGTCTGGAGCCGGATTTATGTAATAAAAAATACCTTGTATGCAGACCTGGGAGTAGGAGAAGTGGTGGCACTGCCGGAAGAAGAAACCACCCGTCGGTGGAACCTGACAACCCCGCAGTGGCCCATTATGCATGGCGTGCTCAAAGGAGTGTCCCGCGACCAGATGATGGCAAAACACAAAGCGAATCACATCCAGGTGGTGTACGCGGATGACGAAGCCACTGCGCAAAAAGCCTGCAGGATTAAAGCTGCTGCCCTGGCAGAATTTGGGATCGCGGTTAATTTTTGCGGGGATGTGAATTTTGCGGGGTAAAAAAAGTAAAATAGTACAGGATAAAAGTCTTTTACTACATTTTAATAATCAATACAAATGCGAACTTTTCATTTTTAAAATGCTTGGATATGGAAAATAAATTTGTCCCGGTGATGATCACACCGTTTGATCTGAAAGCAAAGGTGGATCTTGCCGTAGTAAGTAATCTAACAGATTTTTATTTAGCTGCCGGTGTCAAAGGTTTTTTTGCCAATTGCCTCAGCAGCGAAATGTTCAGTATTACCGAAGACGAGCGTCTTGAACTCACCCAGCATATTGTAAAGTATGTTAATGGCCGGGTGCCGATTGTGGCAACGGGTTCTTTTGGTCTTAGCATTGAAGACAAGGCAGCATTCACCAGGAAAATATACAACACGGGTATAGATGCTGTGATCCTGATCACAGGCCACTTTGCCAGGATAGAGGACAGCGATGAAATCTTGCTTCAGAACTTTGAACAATTTTTTGACCTTACCGGCAACATTCCATTGGGGATGTACGAATGCCCGGCTCCTTATAAAAGAATAATTGGTGCCGATGTATTCAGGTCGTTATTGTCAGCAAACAGGCTCGTCTATCATAAGGATACTTCCATAGACCTGGAGCAGGTAAGAGCCAAACTGGATATCCTGAAGGAAACCGGCAATAAACTTGAATTTTTTGACGCACACACACCGAATGCGATGTACAGCCTGCAGATGGGTGCAACAGGCATGTCCTCCATCAGCGGAAACTTTTATCCTGAAGTTTTAGTATGGATGGTTAACAACGCTACCAATCCCGACAAACAGGAAGAGGTAAAATGGCTGCAGGCAGAACTCAGTCGTGTAGACCCGCTGATACATATAGCTTATCCCATGAGTGCAAAATACTTTCTCCAAAAAAGGGGATTGCCGGTACGTATGATCAGCCGTGCAGTCGCCCTGCAACTTACACCGGATCAAAAAAAGGTACTGGATGAGATATACGATAGTTTTTTGTTTTGGTGCGAAAAACTCGACATTAAGCCAGTAGATATAAAGTCGTTGGAATTACCTGAATATTTCGAAGATAAAATATACTAGATTATAATGGACCAGGCCTTGCAAATCATATTCCCGGGTAAACTCATTTTTGGTAACGGCACATTGGCCGGGTTGCCGGATGAAGTACTGCAGTTGAAACCCGGGAAGGTTTTTATCGCCGGTATAGCGCCACTGCGGGAGACAATCGACCAGTTGAGTGCTGAGTTGGAAAGAAAGGGTATCACAATATTGATTGATACATCCATAACGCAGGAGCCTTCCTTTGCCGATTTTGAAACGCTGATGGAAAAAGTTACCCCTTTTGATCCTGACGTTGTTATAGGCATTGGTGGGGGGAGCGTGCTTGATATAGCAAAGTTAGTAGCGGCCCAGTTGGGGAATGAACAGTGCCTGGAGGATTATGTAGGCATTGGTTTATTAAAAGGAAGGAGTAAAAAGTTAATATGTGTTCCAGCTACAAGCGGCACCGGCAGCGAGGTTTCACCTAACGCTATTTTAGTGGATCATGAAAACCAAAAAAAGGGTATCATTAGTCCTTACCTGGTGCCGGATATTGTTTATGTAGACCCCTTGCTGACCGTATCTGTTCCGCCGGCAATTACTGCAGCCACGGGTTTGGATGCGTTAACGCATTGCCTGGAGGCTTACACTAATAAGTTTGCAACACCTTTTATAGATATGTATGCATCCGAAGGTATGCGCCTGATTGCAGCAAATATAGTAACGGCAGTAAATGATGGCTGTAACACTGCGGCAAGAGAAAAAGTTGCCATGGGAAGTTTGTTGGGTGGATTTTGTTTGGGCCCTGTCAACACAGCTGGTGTGCACGCATTGTCTTACCCGTTGGGCAGTATGTTTCACCTTGCACATGGACTATCTAATGCGCTGTTATTGCCGTATGTGATGGAATATAATATTCCTGCGGCAATCAAACGATATGCTGATGTCGCCATTGCGCTGGGTTGCGAAACAATGGACAGTGATGAACAAACTGCTTACGCAGGTGTTCAAAAAATAAAGGAACTGGTAAAAGCCTGTGGCATACCTGCTACTTTAAAAGAAGTGAACGTGCCGGAGTCGGCTATACCGCAAATGGCGGCAGATGCGATAAAAATCCAGCGGTTGCTAAAAAACAACCCAAGAGAATTAAACGAAACTGACGCGATTGCAATTTATAAAGCAGCATATTGATGGATAAAAATAAAAAATATAAAGGGATTATTGTTCCCGCAATCACACCGCTTACGCAGGATTTTAAGCTGGATGTTGTGGCGGTAGAAAAGCTATTCAGCAATTTTTACAAACATGATGTGTCGCCTTTTATTCTTGGCACTACAGGGGAGTCTGTTTCCCTGCCAATGGAATTAAAGTCAGCTTATCTTTCTGTTGCTGCAAAAAACAAAAAGACCGGTACCATTTTGTATGCCGGGATTTCATCAAATGTTTTTGAAGAGTCTGTAGAATTTGCCAAACGGTGTGCAGACAACGCAATAGACGCCGTGGCGGCCACCTTACCATCTTATTATGCCCTCAACGAGGTGCAGGTAAAGAAATATTTTGAAAATGTGGTATTTTTTAATGACAGAATAATCGTATCCAAATCCAAAACATCTATCTGGATCTGTTCCTGATTCACTGGC
>JAKFCK010000308.1:0-7471 GCA_036676685.1 Chitinophagaceae bacterium
GGCGGCATTAACCAGGCTTATCTCGGTACCGGCCTTAGGATTAAGAAACTTAGCCTCGGTGTGAATGCGGGTTATATGTTTGGCAACAAAGACTTCTCAACCTTATTGACATTTTTGAACGATTCCATTCAATATGCTCAATCAAATACGCGAAACGAAACGCATTTTGGCGGCCTTTTCATCAACGGTGGTTTCCAGTTTGAGCAAAAATTCAAGAATAAAAACAAGAAAGAATCCATCCTGCGCCTGGGTGCTTATGGCAGCCTGAAACAAACGCTGACGGCAAGAAGAGACGCGACAGTTGAAACCGTTGTTTTCGACGCGGCCGGCAATAAATTTCGCGTAGATAGTGTTTTTGAAAAGAATACAAAAATACCCGCGATGAAGTGGGATGCTAATTTTCCTGCCACCGGGTCTTTTGTTATTGAAGATACTGTTGCCTCATACCATCTTTACCTGGTCATCCGGCATACCGATGCATATATGTATAATAATATCTGGGTAAATGTAGGCTTGCAGTCACCAGGTGACAGCCTCTACTTCCAGAAACTTGACCTAAGCCTTGGCAGTGACGCTGCCGGCTGGGAAGGCACCGGCATGAATGATATCTGGGAAGTAAGAAAACCGCTTGCCCTTAATAAAAGATTCAGGAAACAAGGGGAATACAGGTTCAGCATTTTCCAGGTTATGCGGGATAATCCCTTATTACACATTATGAGCGTGGGAATGAGAGTGGAAAAGGCCCCTTAAATGCCAAATAATATTAACATATCTTATATCAGAATCAGCCAAACCTCACGTTAATAGGAAACATTTCTTTATTTTGCAGTACACATAACCGCTATTCTAAACTCATATACGTGACTAAGAAAATATTATCCATTACGGCTGCCCTCATTTTTTCATGTTCAGTAAATGCTCAAACATTTGAATATGTACACCAGGGTGATGTGGGCATTACTGCAGGCGCCGCACATTACTTCGGCGATATTAATACGCGTGCGGGCTTCAACAGGCCAAAGCCCGCTTTGGGTTTATTTTTCCGTAAGCAATTCGGCAATTACGTCGGGGTTCGCCTTTCCGGGCATTATGCGCAGTTGGGTTACAGCGACCGTTACAGCAAAAATGAATATCAACGCACCAGGAACCTGAGTTTCAATACAAATATCTGGGAGGTGGCCATCCATGGAGATTTTAACTTCTTTAAATTCGTGCCCAACGATACCCGGTATTATTTTACACCCTACATCACCATTGGCGTGGGAGGATTCACCTATGATCCGTATGCTTATATCAATGATAAAAAGGAATTTTTAAGGCCGCTTGGTACTGAAGGTCAAACGGTAGAATACATGGGCCGCAAACCTTATAAAACACTTGCCGCCTGTATACCATTCGGTGCCGGTATCAAGTATAATATTACCGAGAGCGTGAATGTGAGCTTCGAAATGAATCACAGGTTCACTTTTACGGATTACCTGGATGATGTAAGTTCCACATATATTGGTGATGCCAATTTCCCCACTACCGGTACCGGCCCTACCGCAAAGCTGCTTTCGGATAGAAGCTATGAGATCTTAGGCCCTAATAACGGGATAGGAATAGAGGGCCGCCAGCGCGGATGGAGCAAGCAGAAAGATCAATATATAATTGTAGAACTGGGTGTTTCTTTCAATATCAGCACTTACAGATGTCCTTCCGCTAATTAATTCACCAGTGTCTTCTACTTTACCGATAAAAGATGTACTTTTATTGCCCCCCATTAATGTATTGTAATTCTCCAAAGAAAAACAACAACTGATTAATTCATTGTCTTTTTGATGAAACCATAGTTTTTCACGAGAAAAAATCAAACTATGGCGTTCATTCGCAATTGCTTGCTGGCAATACTATTTACCGGTATGCCCCTATCATACCTCGTTGCCCAGGTTATCTACTACCCGGCTAATTCCTCGGCGGCACTACGTGCTACTGCTGCAGACCTCGCGGGCCTTATGCAACGTGCTGTTATAGATTCCAGCAGCCGTTTTACGACGCAGGTATACAGCACTACTTTACCCGCAACCGGCATTGTGTTAATTTATGATTCAAGTATTGCTGACAACCAGCTCTGCAGGGTAGATGGAAACGGAAGTTCCCTGCTTATGTTCACCGCCGCTGAAGACAACGGCCTCATTTTCGGGGCTTATCAATATCTAAGGGAATTAGGATTTAAGTTTTACCAGCCAGGAACTGTCTGGGAAGTTATCCCAAACCTGCCAACCGTGTTTAAAAAGTTAGATAAATCGTATAATACAGCTTTCAGGTACAAATCCTGGTTTATCAGTGGCGGCCACAGAACATGGATAATGGATAAAGTTACGACCTACAACTGGGAACAATATATCGGGGAAAATGGTCATAACTGGTCCCTTTACCAAAGGAGAAATGGTATGTTGGGAGCTCACCGTTTTGCGGGTCATCGCGGCGACATTATCAACGGAAATTACCTGGCAACCCTGCAAAATAATCCCTGTTACGTGGCAAGTTATAATGGTTCCCGGCAGGCAACAACGTCATCTGTTCCCGATATTTATAATATTGCTGCCCGCACATTATGGTCCGCCGCTATCGAACAAAAATATACACAGACCAGGAATTCTATTTTGAATAACCGTGTATTATACGTGAACCAATACCGCAGCTTTAATTATAATAATCAATATATAGGCATCGAAGTGCCTGATGGCCCACGCTGGGGTAATTCCCGGGACAGCACCGGGTGTTTGGCTATTGATTATGTACCCGAAGCAGATCAAAGTATTATACTGGCGAACAGTACTGCGCAAAAGATCAAGGCAGCCTATCCTACCCGGCGGTTCCAGGTATACGGATATTCGACGCATGCCAATATACCCTCCGCTGGCATCAGCATCGATACATCCATCGATATACAGGTAGTTGCAACGGCGTTCCAATCAGAAAGCAGCGCAAAGGGATTGTTGAACCGGTGGTATAAAAAGTACTCAGGGGTTTCTGAGTACCATTACATGAACATACCACAATGGAGTGGTGAAACGCCTATGATGTATTTAAGTGAATTAAACCAGGTGCTGAAGCGGCTGAAGGACAACAGCAGCCAGGGTATTGTTTGGGAAGCTTCTCCAGCCAAATTTTCCAGCATGCCATTTCTTCTGGCAGCCAATGAGTACCTTATTAATGGCACTCCCACGGACAGCCTGTTGAAGGAATTTTGTATGGATATGTTTGGCGCAGCAGCCCTTCCGGTTTACCAGCTTCTTAATGAGTGGAGCAGCGACGGTGCGATAACAATGGGGTATTTTGCCAAAGACAACAAGTATAAAATTCCCCGGTACCTGCAATTACTGAAGGAGGCCGTAGGGAAAGGGGCAAACTCCGGCGGCCAGGTGGCACAGCGCCTGGATGAATTAAAAGCATACCTCCATTATATGATCCTGTATTATGAATGGTTTGCAGACAGCAGGCCGATCGAGGAAAAAAGGGAAGAAGCAGCCTCACTATGTTTATACCTCGCTAAAATAAATAAGATGCAACTGGTAAATAGTTACTACCTGATCACCGGAATTGCGGCCAGGTACGGCACTGCGAGCAGTTTTTTTGCGGAGTATAACGTGCAAACCGGTACAGCATACCAGGACGGGAATCTTGCCCTGGTTAGCACAGCAGAGATTGAAGCCAACTACCAGGACGATATCTACAATTTAAGCGGATTAATCCCGGCCTATGCATTACAAACTGATAAAAAGCTGGCAGGGAAAATTGGCACAGGGAACTTTAATCCCGCCGGCATCATCAAGGTTAACCTCGGCACTACGCATACCAACAAGTTTGTATTCAGTATTTATGCCCCAGCAGCAGGAAGTTTCACTATCCGCTTTAATGCCCAACCTGGAGCAGCAGCGAAAAGTGCAGTGAATTTTACGGTAGACGATGCACAAAAAGCACTGGGCATTGTGACAGATACCAGCTTTACCAACCTTGTTGCGGGTGGCAGGATAGATGTCTCCCTGCCTGCCGGCGGATTTTACACCCTTGTTGTTTGCACGAAATATGCTTCCTCCCTGAATATGGAAATTACGACCAACGGTAATACCTTTTACAAAAACACAGCTTTCACCCACAGGTATGCGGAAAAGTATACTGCCGATCCCGGAAGTCTTCCTGGTTTCTTTTTTGTGCCGGCGGGTATGGAGCAGGTATATTTTAGCGTGAACAACTCGTATTCTGCCGGCCGTTACCTCACGGCCGCACAGGTCGGCAATGAATTTATGTTGAAAGATATTTATGGGAATGTTGTTGTGCCGATAGCCGCTCCCGGGGACGACCAGGACTTGTTTTATATAAATATCCCTGCGGGCCAAAGTGGAAATTTTTGGCAGATCTCCAGGATGGGTCAGTATTTTATTTGTTTTGCCAACATCAGCAATATCCTTTGGTATGGTAGCCGTAAACCCTGCAGCGTGGCGGACTTCCGTGTTTCGGTTGTAAGAATGGGCGATGAATGTTTCACGAAACTTAGCACCAGCAGCACTAATGTAAAGGAGTGGATCGTGGAGGACAATAGTACCACCACCCACTACCCATTAGTAAAAGAGCTCATATTGCCCGGCAATTTTTCACCGGCATCCGTTGTTACCCTTGTATTGGCTGAAAATTGCAGTGTAACCAAAAAAGTTTCGCAGGATGCGGAGTATCCCAGGCAATTAGAAACCTGTGCCAGCGGCGGCGCTTTATTGCGCGGTGACAATTTGGGTGAGCCGGCGTTAAATCCTAACCCTTCCCAGGCCGAATTCAACATTCAAATGCCAGATGCCGGTAGCCAGGCGGAAGTGCTAACTATTTTTGATGTTACGGGTAGAAGGGTAAAGGTTTTTTATAATGTATCGACTATTAACCTGGGCGGTTTTTCGGCGGGCACCTATTACTACCAATTGTCATCCGGAGACAAAAAATACAGGGGTAAACTGGTGAAGTTGTAAATAAATATATGTACCTCATTTTCACCTAAATTTTATTACTTTTGCAGCCCAAAGTCAGGCCCTGCGCCTGACTGCTCATTTTTAAAACCGTTATGAGTTTACAGCAAAAGATCGACATGCAAAATCTGCCAAAGCATATTGCCATCATTATGGATGGTAATGGACGCTGGGCGCAGGAGCAGGGCGAAGACCGGCTTTTCGGGCATTTGCATGGAGTAGAAAGTGTGAGAAATATCGTGGAAGGTGCAGCAGAATTAGGACTCGGCTACCTGACCTTGTATGCTTTTAGTACGGAAAACTGGAATCGCCCGGAAGATGAGGTGTCGGGGCTTATGGAACTCCTCATTGATACTATTCGCAAAGAAGTGCCCACACTGAATAAAAACAATATCAAGCTGCAGGTGATTGGCGACACAGGCATGCTGCCGGCCAATGCAAGAAATGAACTACAGGAAGCCCTGAACGAAACGGCCGGGAATACAGGGCTCACCCTGGTGATGGCCCTGAGCTACAGCAGCCGTTGGGAATTACTGAACGCCGTGAAACTTATTGCAGCCGATGCAAAAAGTGGTAAAATAGATCCCGCGGATATTTCCCACGAGCTTTTTTCAAAATACCTGGCCACACGTGATATCCCGGACCCGGAACTCATGATCCGTACCAGCGGCGAATACCGGATCAGCAACTTTTTACTTTACCAGCTTGCTTACTCAGAATTATATTTTACCAATACGCTATGGCCTGACTTCAGGAAAGAAAACTTATATGAAGCTATTATTGATTTCCAACATAGGGAACGCAGATTTGGTAAAACAGGCAAGCAAATAAAAGAACAGGAATCAACAAAATAACGGCCCGCTAACTATAAATGATTTAGGAGGAGGTTAACAAATAGTTTTCATTAATGGGCTTAATTTGCCGCACGTAAACAACAATTGATGCAAAGAATTTACCAAAACGTTTTACTTATTGCCGTTTTCGTTTTAACCAGCCTGCTTTCTCAGGCACAAACAGATACCCTTCCAGTTTCCGTAAACCCGGCCCTCCAGGATATTTACAATACCAAATACCCCAAAGAATATACTATAGCAGGAATAACCGTCACGGGTGCAAAAGCATTTGATCAGAACCTTGTTATATCTATCTCCGGCCTTGCCGTGGGAGATAAAATAATGATACCCGGTACCGATGTTTTTAGTAAGGCCATTGCCAAACTCTGGAAACAAAGCCTGGTGTCTAACGTCGATATTTTTTTAACGAAACTGGAGGGAAGCAATCTTTTTATCGACTTAAATATCACGGAACGTCCGAGGTTACTTAACTACAAGTTTGTCGGTATAAAAAGAGCAGAGAAAGATGACCTGGAAACAAAGGTAGGCCTCTCTAAGGACAGGGTACTTAGTGAGAACATGAAACTAAGCGCTGTAGAGGCCATACAGAAATTTTATAACGGTAAAGGTTACAGGAACGTGAGCATTGAAATGCAGGAAGAACCGGTGCCAGGCGTGAGCAACGCGGTTTCCCTGACGTTCGTTATCAATAAGGGCAAAAAAGTAAAGATCAATTCTGTCAACTTTTCTGATAACCTGAGTATCGAGGATCAGAAGCTCAAGAAACAAATGAAAGGGACCAAGGAAATGACCAGGATCACTTTGTTCCCGGAAAGGATTGTGAGTCCCTATGGAGAAGACAGCTTAAAAACTCAACGCTTCAGGGATTACCTGAAAGACGTGGGCTATCTCTCACCTACAAAGACCAGGGACGTTCTTGATCCCTATTTCCGGATTAAAGTGTTGAGTTCCTCTAAGTTTAATGAAACAAAATATGGTGAAGATAAGGAGCGGGTCCTGAGTTATTATAATGCCCGTGGTTTCCGCGATGCCTTGTTGGTGGCAGACACTCAATTTTACGATAGCAAGGGCAATCTGAATATCGACATCAAAGTTAAAGAGGGACGTAAGTATTACTTTGGAAATATCGACTGGAAAGGGAATACCAAATATTCAGATTCTATACTGAATGTGCTGTTGGGTATCCGCAAAGGCGACATTTATAACATTGAAACACTTAACAAGCGCCTCGGTAAACAGTTGTCTGCAGAAGGTGGCGATATTGGTAGTTTATACATGGATGATGGTTATCTTTTTTTCCGGGTGGAACCAATAGAAACAGCTGTTTATAACGATACGATAGATTTTGAGATACGTATGACGGAAGGCCCGCAGGCTGTTTATGGCAACATTTCCGTGTCTGGTAATGACAAAACAAAAGACTACGTGATCCTCAGGGAACTCAGGACCGTGCCCGGGGAAAAATTCAGCCGCGCTGATATCATCCGTACCCAACGGGAATTATCACAACTTGGCTTTTTTAACCCCGAGACGATTACCCCTAACGTAGTGCCCAATGCAGATAATGGTACGGTTGACATTAACTGGCAGGTAGAAGAAAAGTCTGCTGATCAGTTGGAA
>JAKFCK010000309.1:0-13549 GCA_036676685.1 Chitinophagaceae bacterium
GGGAGATCACCGCCAGGAATTTATCTTTTGAAACATTCAGTACCTTCAGTTCATCATTCAAAATCTCCAGTTCAGCCGTTCTTTCCAGGACGCGTTTTTCGAGGTCGTCATTCACACTGATCAGTTTCTCCTCCTGTTGTTGGAGCAACACGGCTTTTTCATGAAGCCTGGAATTGGCTTTTTTCAACTCTTCTTTCTGGTGTTCCAAAGCCGTGGATAAAAGTACCAGCTCAGCCGCGTGTTTTTCTTTTTCCTTAAATTGTACAACCAGTTGCTTATTTGCAATGATGAGTTCGGCAGTCTGGATCTTTAACTTTGCATCCGTCTCGTATTTGGCTTTCAGTTCGTCAGCATTCGTTAATGCCCTGCTGATCTTGGTGGGAAGTGTAAATAATTTATCTTTAAGTGCGTAATCTGTTACCCCGTTTTTAATCAGTTCTACAGCATTTTCTTCACCAATGGTGCCGGATACGATGATAAAGGGCACCTGGGGGCAAAGTTCCTGTTTGATCTTAAATGCAGACACTGCATCAAATGACGGCAGGGAATAATCAGAAAGAATGAGATCAGGGATAGTGTGTAGGAGGGTATGTTCAAAAGCGTCGCGGGTTTGCAAAACCTCGGCTGTAAAAAGCATCCCGGATTTCCTGAGTTCCCGCAACAGCAGGTCTGCATCACTCAGGTTATCTTCAAGGTAAAGTATTTTAAGAAGTTCACTCATCTGGATATTGTTTATCTCACTTATTTGGCTTCGCAACTACAGGTTGTCTGACTGGCTCAGCACCATCCAATACAGCCCGATCTCTTTTATGGCATTAAAAAAATTATCGCTTTCCACGGGTTTTACGATATAACTATTGGCCCCAAGGGCGTAGCATCTGGCAATATCGGGATCCTCGCTTGACGAAGTAAGAATGACAACGGGAATTGATTTAAGGTCAGGATCCGACTTCACTTTTTCCAATACCTGCATACCGGAAACCTTCGGCATTTTCAGGTCCAGCAGGATCAGCCGCGGTTGTGTTTTGCTGTTCCGTGTTGTATATATGCCTTTACAATAAAGAAAATCGATGGCCTCGGTCCCATCCTTTACGTGGAGAAGTTTATTGGTAAAACCACTTTTGCCCAATGCCCGTATGGTAAGCATAGCATCGTCCGCACTATCTTCCACGAATAAAATTTCAACGTTGTCGTAATTCATAATTGCTTTTAAGCGTTGCCGCTTTTTATTTATTGGTTACCTGCCATAAAAATCATTGTGGCAGGGATTAATAAGATTTTTCTACATCGATCACCGGCAGGCTGAAATAAAAACATGCACCTTCATTGACGGTGGATTCTGCCCAAACATTTCCATTATGCCGACGAACTATTTTTTCTACAATAGCCAATCCTATTCCTGTTCCGTCAAATTCTTCCTGTGAGTGCAGGCGCTGAAAGACACCAAAAAGCTTATCGTAATATTGCATATCAAAACCTGCTCCCTGGTCCTTTACATAGTAAACAATCTTTCCGTCTTTTAAAAAACCACCAATCTCGATACTTGTGTGTTTTTTATGCTTCGAGTATTTGATTGCATTAGATATGAGGTTAATCCATACCTGTTTGATAAGGGACTGGTCTCCCCTGGCATCGGGAAGATCGATCATAATATATTCCGGGATGTTTTCTCCCGTTTCAAATAAAAGTTCATCCTTTACCAACCTCACCAGCTCATTCATATCTATTGCACAATGTGTAACCTCTTTCCTTCCAAGTTTGGAAAATGCCAACAGGTCGTCAATAAGGTTGCCCATCTTTGTAGAATTGCGGAGAATGGAATGAAGAATTGCAAGTCCGCTTGAATCAAGTTTGTCAGCATAGTCTTCCTCGAGGATTTTGGTATAACCGTTGATCGCCCTGATGGGGGCCCGCAGATCGTGTGACACGGAATATGAAAATGAGCCCAGTTCTTTGTTGGCGGTTTCCAGCTGGGTTGTTCGTTGAATCACCTTTTGTTCCAGCTCGTCATTCAGTTTACGTATTGCATCCTGGGCAGTTTTAAGTTCCTGGTTTGCCAGGCTTAATTCTGCGGCTCTTTTTTCTTTTTCTTCGTTCTGGAATGCGAGTTCATTGTTGGCAATGATCAGTTCTGCCGCACGTTTTTCTTTTTCCTCATTTTGATAAGCCAACTCCCGGTTGGCCACCACCAATTCTGCTGCCCGCTTTTCTTTCTCCTCGTTTTGGAAAGCAAGTTCTTTGTTGGCAACAATTAATTCTGCTGCACGTTTCTCTTTTTCTTCATTCTGAAAAACCAATTCTTTATTCGCAATGAATAATTCTGCAGCTCTCTTCTCCTTTTCCTCGTTTTGATAAACAAGTTCCTTGTTGGCAATAATTAATTCTGCTGCGCGGCTTTCGATCTCTACATCCTGGAAAGCCAGTTCCTTGTTAGCAAAAAGTAATTCTGCTTCCAGGATTTCTTTTTCACCGGTAAGTGCAGGTTCAATGTTATGCCCCACAGCAGCCTCCGCTTTTTTATTATCCATAACCTGTCTTTAAAAAATTGATTTTATTTACCAAAGGCGCGCTTTGGAGAAATTTGAGCAGGCCAGCACGTGCAACAGGGTCCCATTGCAGGAAAGTGTAAGGAATACCAGCCCGGCTAAAGGTAAGCTAAAGAGAGGATAAAATTGTTCTTTAGCCAGGAACAGTAACAACAGCAGAAAAGGCCAAATGAAGTCAGTGTAGTTTGTTTCCTGGAGTGTAATAATGTATTAGGAAGGTAAGCAAGGCCGGTGAAAAGCAGGTGATGTTCGAGTTTATTTCCGGACTTTTGCGAGTACCCGGTTTATTTCTTCCACAATTTTTTGTGTACTGAAAGGCTTTTTTAAAAAACCATCGGCAGCAAACTCCCTGGTGATTTCCTCTACATCATCATTTCCCGAAAGCATGATCACGGGGATAGTTGCAGTGTTTTTATTTTTTTTAAGCTCATCACAGATCCTGCCCCCATCTACCCCATCCATATGTATGTCTAAAAAAATAACATCGGGTTTTTTCTTTGACAACATTCCCCAAAGGTTTTTTGCATTAAGCGAGGTTTCCACTTCATATCCCCAGGCGCCCAGGCATTCCTTAAATAACATCAACAAATCCTTTTCATTGTCTACCGCTATTACATAGGGCGAAGACCTTGTCAATGTTTTCATGAATAAAAATTAGTTAAAGTATGTATATACTCGAGTCTGCAAGAACCCCGCCGGTAATAAAAGCCTTTAATTGCTGAATTATGGTGGTTAAAAGTGGAGTATTGAGTAAAACTGGGTACAACCCTGTACACTATCCCACAATTAACTTGCAGGCAGTCCCCATTACCGGGGGACGAGGGGAACTTAAACGGCATATACAGTGGAGGAAATGAAATTTCCTAAAAATTATCCCTCCTCCATGTGATTGCATATACGAATCATAAAGATCTTTGGGCTACTTTTGGCCCGAAAAATATTGCATTATGAATGAAATTACCACCAGGGAAGCTACAATGCAGGACCTGGAAACCCTGCTAAAATTTGAGCAAGGTATTATTGCTGCAGAAAGACCCTTTGATATCACACTCACAAAAGACCCGGTAAGATATTATGACATTGCTGCAATGATCATCAAACCGGAAGTGAAACTTGTAGTGGCCGAAACCGGGGGGGAACTGGTCGGCTGTGGCTATTGCAGGATCGAACAATCCAAACCCTACCTCCAGCATAATGTACACGGTTACCTTGGTTTTATGTATGTTCTCCCACTGCACCGCGGAAAAGGCATTAATCAACTTATCGTAAACGCGCTTGCCGATTGGGCCAGGGCAGAAAAAGTTACCGAGCTAAGACTTGATGTTTATTTCCATAACACTACAGCAGTGCAGGCTTATGAAAAAGCCGGCTTTAGCAAACATATGGTGGAGATGAGGCTGGGAATATAGCTGTTTGATCAATCATGATGTTCCTGTTCATCAAGGGATTCTCCGCAATGCGGGCAGGTATGCATGTTCGGACGTTTCGCTTTGCGGCTTTCTTCTAAAAAGCCTGCTGTTATAATACCCGCCGGCAATGCGAATAAAGCGATACCGGCAAGTGCAATTATTGCTGTAAGCACTTTGCCTGCAATTGTGATCGGAATCATATCTCCATAACCCACGGTAGTTACTGTAACTACCGCCCACCAAAACGTTTTCGGGATGCTTGTGAACGTGTCGGGCTGAGCAAGGTGTTCCGCAAAATAAACAAGACTGGCAGATATAATGATAAGAAAGACGATAAGCAACATGCTTAATTTTAGGTCACTGGCTTTTGACACAAAAACGTTTCTTACGATCCGGGCCGACTTCATATAGGCAGTAAGGCGGAATAACCGCAGGAACCTGAATAAGCGTAAAATACGCAAAACACGCAGGTCAAGTCCCACGATCACATGCACGTAGTATGGCAATATGGCGAGCAGATCTATTAGCGCACCCGGGGTGAGCATGTATTTTAACCGGCCATGAAAACTATGTTTGTATTTTACCTCGTGGTTACTGCTCCAGACCCGGAATACATATTCAATCGTAAAGATGATCACAGATACGAGGTCGAACACCTCGAAAAACTTCATATATTCCTCATGAATCGAGGGAACCGTTTCCAGCATAACGGCGATAACGTTCAGCACGATGAGCACAATAATAAAGGCGTTGATGGCCTTATCCAGTTTTGTGTCGCCATATTCGGGGTGAAGCAGTGAGTGAACCTTACCTTTTACAGCATGATACATTTTTGCAGGTAGTTTAGATGGCAATAAAGTTAACGAATAAACACAGCTTTTGGTTCAGCTGGAAAAGATGAGCGGTTTGTGGACGTTTTCTATTTATCGTCTTTGTTTAAAAAAGGCTTTAACAGGTCGATAGGTACGGGGAAGATGGTAGTGGAATTATTTTCCGTAGCAATCTCCCGGAGGATCTGCAGGTAACGCAGGGTAAGGGCACTCGGTTGATTAGCCAGGATCTGCGCCGCGTCAGACAAACGTTGTGAAGCCTGGAACTCGCCTTCTGCTGCAATCACTTTACTGCGCCGTTCCCGCTCTGCTTCTGCCTGCTTGGCCATGGCGCGCTGCATTTCCTGTGGCAGGTCAATTTGTTTCACTTCCACGTTGCTCACTTTTACGCCCCATGGTTCTGTGTTGGTGTCAATGATCTGCTGTAGCTTATGATTAATTTTTTCCCGCTGGGACAGCAGGTCATCCAGTTCAGACTGACCAAGCACACTGCGCAAAGTTGTCTGGGAGATCTGTGATGTGGCGGCCAGGAAATTTTCCACCTGCACCACCGCCTTCTGCGGTTCCACAACACGGAAATACACCACCGCATTTACCTTGATCGACACATTATCCTGCGTGATCACATCCTGTTGCGGCACATCAAATACTACGGTGCGCAAACTAACCTTCACCATTTTATCAATCACAGGTATAAGCAGGATCAAACCGGGCCCTTTCACGCCTCCGCCGCCAATGAGTCGCCCGAGCCGGAAGATCACGCCTCTTTCATATTCTCTTAATATCCTGATAGCACTTGACAGGATAACCAGTACCAGCAGGATAATGACTGCAGTTACTACCGGAAATTGTTCCATTTTGTTGATTTTAAATTTGATCAATTGGTTCCACGTATAAGACAAGATTCCGCATTTCTTTAATCCTCACTTTTCTCCCGGCTTCCAGCGTGCCGGTAATGGAATGCGCATTCCAGACTTCCCCCTGCAGCCGTACAGTACCCACCGGGCTTAACGTTTCTATCACTTCACCGGTATCTCCTATCATCGCTTCCACACCAGTGGTCACTTTTTGCCGCTGTGCTTTAATGCCCATCCCGATGACATAAAGGAAAAAGAAAGCAGTAAAAGCTGTAGCAGAAAAAATTACGCTCCGGGAGATTCGTATCATTTCCAGGTTAGAGCCGGATTTCATCAACATCATAGAACCGAGCAATAAGGATATTACTGCACCAATAGCCAACAGGCCATGACTGACTATTTTCAGTTCCAGTAGGAACAAAATAACGGCAAAGATGATCAGGCCCACTCCCGCATAATTCACGGGAAGAGAATGCATACTATAAAAGGCCAGCACAAGGCTGATGACCCCAACGATACCAGGCAGAATAGCGCCCGGACTGTATAATTCAAACATGACCCCATATAAGCCTAACAGCAGTAAGATATAGGCAATGTTGGGATTACTGATGGTATCCAGGATCTTTTCAATAAAACTCATTTCATGGGATTCAACCGGCACACCCGATGTGGTCAGGACCTTTATGCCGGCGGAGGTCGTCACTTTTTTGCCGTTTAACTGGCGGAATAACTCCGTGTCATCTTTGGCAACAAGGTCAATCACCTGCAGCTTAAGTGCTTCTGTTTCCGTGATGGAAACACTGTTCCGGACAGCGTCCTCGGCCCATTCCAGGTTTCGGTTTCTCTTTTCTGCAATGGTGCGGATAAAAGCTGCTGCATCATTTGTGGCTTTGTTGCTCATGGTACTATCCATGCTGGCCTGGAGTGCCACAGGATGAGCTGCACCGATATTGGTACCCGGGGCCATGGCTGCCACATGTGCTGCCATAGTGATGAATACACCCGCTGACCCGGCATGAGCTCCCGCAGGTGATACATAAACGACCACCGGCACAGCAGATTGCAACATATCGCTTACAATGACCCTTGTAGATTTTACCAGGCCGCCCGGGGTGTTCAGGTGGATGAGCAGGCAAGATGCATTTTCTTTTTCCGCCCTGGCGATCGCATTATGGATAAATCCTGCAGATACCGGGTTTACAGATCCATCAATTTTAATAGAAATTACCTTTTGCGCACATAGCGAAGATGAAAAGAAAAAAAGCAGGAAACAATATGGGATGATATGTTTCATACAAAATGTAGAGGGTAAACGAAACGGCAAGAACTTACTCTAATGTACTAAAATCCCTTTACAAAGTGAAATGATCACTACTGAAATTACCTGAGGATCAAATCTGCAGCTTTTTCAGCGATCATATATACAGGTGCATTGGTATTACCTGAAACAATCGTGGGCATGATGGAGGCATCCGCAACCCGCAGGTTTTCTATATGGTGCACACGGAGCTGGTCGTCTACAACTGCCAGTTCATCGTGCCCCATTTTGCAGGTACCAACCGGGTGGTAAACAGTTTCCACGCTTTTTTGGATGTGCAGCAATATACTTTCATCACTGCTGCAATCCGGCGGGCAGATGAGTTGCTTACGGTAGGGGTCAAACGCCGTTGAATGCATTATTTCCATTGCTTTTTTACCTGCCTCTAACAACAATCTGCGATCTGCCTCAGCACTTAAAAAGTTAGGCTGTATAATGGGGAAGTCCAAAGGGTTGGTGCTTTTCAAACTTATATAACCCCTGCTCTGCGGCCTGAGTAAAGTCGGCAGGATAGTATAGCCGTCCTCGTTAACCGGGTACGTGCCCAGGTCATACATATCCGCTTTGTAGTCGCCGCCTACATGGGCCGGTGCAAAATGCAACTGGTAATCTACGCGGCCGGGACTAAAGGAACTGCAGCCGAAAGCCACGGCTTCAAGTGGGCCGATAGTAAGCGCCCCTTTATGAAAAAGAAAATAATTGGCAAGGTCAAAAAGCTGTTGCAGTGGTTTGATATGGTGATTTTGTCCCTGGCGAACGGTAGCTAAAGCACTGACCGGGTAAAACAAATGATCCTGCAGGTTACGGCCCACACCCGGCAGGTGTTGCACACAATCCACACCGGCATATTTTAATTCATCCTTATCACCAATTCCGGAAAGCAGGAGCAATTGCGGGGAAGCAAATGCACCTGCAGCCAGGATAACTTCCTTAGCGGCCCGAATTTCCTGCGTAGCATTTCTAAACGACATCACCTCCACTCCCAGTGCTCTGCCATTTTTTATAATGATCTTTTTAGTATGGGTATTTGTCAGCACCGTAAGGTTTGACCTGCGCAGGGCAGGGCGCAAAAAAGCCACCACGGCGCTATGCCTTTTACCACCCCTGATATTAAATTGAAAAGGTCCCGCTCCTTCCTGGACTGCGCCGTTATAGTCATCATTTTTTGGAATACCACTCTCCCGGCAGCCCTCTACAAAAGCCCGTGCAAATGATGTCTGGAAATTCCGGGCAAAGCCAACATTCAATTCACCATGCTGGCCATGATAATTGTTCCGAATATCTTCATTGTGTTCGGATTTTTTGAAATAAGACAGAATGTCTTCGTAAGCCCAGCCTTTGTTGCCGAGTGCTGCCCAATCATCATAATCTGCTTTGTTTCCCCGCACATAGGCCATAGCGTTAGTAGAACTGCAGCCTCCGAGCACTTTGCCACGTGGCAGGTAAATTTTTCTGCCAAGCAGGTGTTCCTGCGGTTCTGTTTGGTAACCCCAATCCACCTCGCTACGATGCAGTTTGGAATACCCCCCGGGAATATGTATCTCCATTTTTTTATCCGACCCCCCGGCCTCCAGCAGCAATACTTTATTTGATGGGTCAGCGGACAGCCGGTTCGCCAATACACAACCTGCACTTCCTGCCCCGATGATAATATAATCGTATTGCATATTGCTGTTTAAGCCAGGGTGCACCCGGGCGGTGAAACCTAAGGCTTTCATATTCCCCGGACGATGATCATTTTTGTTTTAGCCGCCCGCTGCCGGATAATTTTCGCTGTAGTGTACAATGGTGAGTTCCACCATTCTTTGGCCCGCTCTACCGTTGGAAATTCAAGCACAACAATTCTTTCAGGGTTCCAGTCTCCTTCTAATGGTTCTGTCTCTCCTCCCCTAACGATGAATTTACCATCAAAAGCCGTTACGGCCGCGGGCGTTAGCTTTTTATATTCTTCATATGCTACAGGGTCTTCGATAGTTACTTCTACTATTACATATGCCGACATAATTTTTTGATTTTAGTTGAACAAGCTTTCTACAAATATAACATCCGAACCCTGGGAACCGGTAAATGCAGCCATTCATTTTTTATTCATTTTCTTTGCCGCTCATTACATTCACCATGTTACACACGATTGCTCCTTATTTCGGTTATTTTGCCTCCCTCTGCCTCATACTGGCGTTAATCATCAACAACGATCTGAAATTCCGGTGGTTTAATACATTCGGGAATATTGCATTTATCATCTATGCCATAGCGCTGGGAACGATCCCCGTATTGATCACTAATTTCATTTTACTTTGTATTAATATATTTTACCTCGTAAAGATCTATCGCAAACAGGAAAACTTTGATCTCCTCGAATTCAATGGAGACGAGAAGCTGGCTCAAAAATTCATGGAATATTATCAAAAGGACATGTTGCTATATTTTCCCCGGTTTAACAAAGAACATCTTCAACAAAACCTGAATTTTGTGGTTACCCGCGATCTTGTGATTGCCAACATGTTCAGCGCCTCGCTGGCTCCCGACGGAGACGCTTTCGTAGAGTTGAATTATACCTTGCATCGATTCCGGGATTATAAGGTGGGCAGTTTCATATTTGAAAAGGAAAAAGATTTTTTGCTGGCCAAAGGGATAAAACGAATAGTATACACCAGGGTGGATAATAAAAATCACGGCAGGTTTTTAAAAGTGATGGGGTTCAAAAAGGAGAAGGTGACGGGAGGCGAATGTTTTGTAAAACAGTTGAGCTAGCCCGATTAAGGAAGTCGATTAACAAAAACCTGCACAGCTTCGTTAACATGAAATGCCGATATAAGAAATATCCCGATCCAGCCTTCCTCCCTGCGGATCATCCCGGGGAGCCTGGCTTCGGATAGAATAAAAACCATTTACAAATCTAAAATACCACCTGCTATCACTGCGGGCATTCATTTCAGTTCCTCATTTAACGGCAATTGTTTTCCAGGCTTCAACGCATAACGTATAGAAACGGCTACCAGAGAAAGCTGTGAAGGAAGTTCTCTATATGCCAGGTCAAATTCCTGGGACGGTAAATGCCCGTTGTCGTACGGTAATTGTAATGTATGAATTACCTGGCCATTGAGACTTGCGCTGCTCGTATCGCAGCTCAGCAGCATAAAGCAAAGATCTACAGATAACGTGTACGCGGGGGCTTTTATGTCCTGTATAGGAGTACAGGCCGGTACCCTGATCTTTGCGGGGCCCTGAGGCAGCCAGCTGATGTCGATCGGCTTTTTAAATAATTGTTGAAAACTACTTCTTTCTGTAAGTGAGAACGGGTGTAATGCCTGGATATTTTGCCTATAGGCTGATGTACTTTTTGAAGTATCGTTTAAAAGGTTCTGTACTATGAAATCCATTCGATACATCAGCCATCGTTTACCCGTTTGTGGCAGTAAGGGTATTAAAGTACTTCTTAAAAGGCTGCTGATCTTCCTGGCCCTGCCAAATATTGCGGAACTGTGTATACTCCCACCTGTTACTTTTCTTTTGCCGGGCGCCCGGCGCATGCAGGGTATACCCTTCCAGAGGTAATAGCTGATACCTCCATAATTACCTGTCAATAGAAGTAAACAGGAATAAAGCTATAAATTGTTCATGATGGAACCACCTTCCAGGAATGCTTTATTATGGTTCATTGAAGTCTTATTCGGTTTAAATCCGTTGGGGAACGGGTTTAACCCGGAGGAGAACCGGGAGAGTTACGGCGATCACTCATTAATGCCCGCCCAAACACCAAAAGTGGCACTCATTGCATCATCCGGGTGGGATGTGCCAGATTTCTTAGTCCTTGCTGAAATAAAGAGGGTTAAAAAGTCCTGGTGATAGCAACGAAGTAATGATCATTTTGCCAGTTGTGTAAACCCGGTTGCAATCGTCGGGATATGTTTATATTTTACTAACCTGTGGTTATAGTGGTTACTGGGTCCGGGAATACAAACAGTAGAAGTTCAAACAAGTTTATGAAGAAGTTTTTCACTCAAACCATTGCCATCATAATACCTGTACTATTTGGTCTCCAGGCTTTGACTGCCCAGGTAGCCATACACGGTGTCGTAGGCTCGCCTGATAACAAACCAGTACCCGGCGCTACTGTTTTGCTGCTTTCAAATAAAGACTCGGCATTGGTGAAAGGAACGATCTCTGGTTCGCCAGGAAACTTTCGTTTCGAAAACATCCAGCCCGGTACTTACCTGTTAAATGTATCCATGACAGGATTTATATCTTATTACAGTGATTCGATGTTGCTTACCGGTACTACTGATGTGAATGCCGGCACCTTAGTTTTAAACAAAGAATCGATTGAATTGGAAGCTGTAACTGTATCAGCAAAGAAGCCGTTGTTTGAGCAAAAGATTGATCGCATGCTCATCAATGTGCAAAGTAGCATTACTTCCGCCGGCAGTACGGCTTTGGAAGTATTGGAAAAATCTCCGGGTGTGGTGGTGAACCGGCAAACCAATACGATATCGCTTAGCGGAAAAAGTGGCGTCGTTTTAATGATCAACGGAAAACTAACTTATATGCCCATGGAAGCTGTAGTGCAGATGCTGAGCGGTATGAACGCTTCCAACATTGACAGGATTGAACTCATAACAACCCCTCCGGCAAATTTTGATGCGGAAGGGAATGCTGGCTTTATAAATATCGTGATGCTCAGCAATCCCAACAAAGGATTCAATGGCACCTACTCCCTCACGATGGGATATGGCAATGGCTATTCACCCGCAACAGCGCTGAATTTTAATTATCGTAATAAAAAAATAAACCTCTTTGGCGATTATTCTTTTACATGGAAAAACCAGTTGCAGAACTGGGATTTTTTTCACAGCCTTATGATTCAATCTGTGTATACTGCCAACACTTCCCATACAGAAAGGCATACCAAAGAAGGACAACACGTCGCACATTTGGGGATGGATTACCAGCTTTCACAGAAAACGATGGTGGGTGCTGTGTTGGGTGGCCTGGCGCGGAGGTGGGATATGACGGCATACAATAATCTTTCTATTACGAAAGATAATGTTAAGGATTCATCTGTTGCAATTACCAATACGGAACTCAATCAGTGGAAGAACCTTTTAGCGAACATCAACTTCTCACATGCTTTCCGCGAGGGTGAAAATATTACAGCGGACCTGGATTACCTCTATTTCCGGTACAACAACCCGAATGACTACGAGAACCGGTATTTTGATGCGATCGGCACCCCATTGGAAACGGAACTGACACGTAGCACCAAGCTCACTCCATTTAATATCTGGGCGGCAAAAATTGACTATAAAAAGAAGTTGGGTAAAAATATAAACATGGAAGCCGGATCCAAGCTGGCCGTGTCTTCCTTTACCAATGATGTGGCAGTAGAGACCTTGCAGCAAACCAGCTGGATAAAAGACCCCGAGCTTACTTCCCGGTTTCACTTAAAAGAAAAAATTGCAGCTGCCTATGCCAGCTTCAGCATAACAGCGGGTAAGAAAACCAGCTTAAAACTTGGGTTGAGGTATGAGTATACAAGCTCCAACCTGGGCTCTGCCCAACGACAAAACATTATTGACCGAAAATACGGCCGGTTCTTCCCAAGCTTTTTCATCAGCCATCAACTGGATGAAAACAATTCTGTAAATTTCTCCTATATCCGCCGCATTACCCGCCCGACATTCAGGGATATGGCTCCTTTTGTTATCTTCATAGATCCCTACACTTTCTTTTCCGGCAACAGTGGCTTGCAACCAGCTTTTTCGAATTCGATCAAAGCCGACTATCTTTTTAAGAACTTCATTTTTTCCCTTTCCTATACCAGCGAAGATGGTTCCATCGCCGGCTTCCAGCCGAAAACATCTGTCGATAACAGGCAAATATATGCTGCGGAGAATTTAGAAAATATAAAAACGATCAATGCCAGTTTGTCCCTGCCTTTAAAAATTACCAGCTGGTGGAACATGCAGAATAATATAATGGCCAACTGGCAAAAGTTAAGCGCCGTATTCTCCAAAGGCCCTTTTAGCGTGGAGCAAAAGATCTACAGCTTCAACAGCGCCCAAAACTTCAGCCTTCCCCGCAACTACAGTATGGAACTTTCCGGCAATTACCAATCGAAGAGTTTATTCGGTGCTGCTGTTGTACGACCTTTCTGGATGATGAATTATGGCATTCAGAAAAAGTTTATGGATAATAGCAAACTGCGTTTTTCAGTAAACAATATGTTTGAGACCGGTGTGATAAACGCTGAAACAGATATCCCGGCGGAGAACATTTATTCTACCATTCATATCGCTTTCTTCTTCCGTACTTATAGCCTTACCTATTCTTATAATTTTGGGAATAAAAAATTAAAAGATAAGAGAACTCGTGGCACCGCTTCAGATGATGAGCAGGGACGATTAAAGTAAATTTTTATATTTCTACGCATAAGGGTTATAGTCGTTTTTTCTGTAGTAAAAAAACGACTACAAATTAATTTTCCGACTGTTTACAAGTGTACAATACCGTGGGTTTCATTCACCTGGTTTTGCCCGGACTGAAAAAAAATCAAATCGGTTCTGCTCACCCGATAATCCAACCTTCT
>JAKFCK010000310.1:0-3820 GCA_036676685.1 Chitinophagaceae bacterium
CAATCGAATGTTGTATTGAACTGCATCATACATAACATCCCCAACTTGAAATACGGAATCCGTAATTCCTTCGTTTTTTAAATTTCCAACTGCAATTTGGGTAGGAGGAAATAAAAGCCCGCAATGATTGCCAGGATGCAGGCCAGCCTCAGCCAGGCGAAAACTGTTTTTTTTTGTCGCAGGATTTTTTGTTGATCCTGTAGTTGTGTATCCCTACCCTTGTAAAAAGCTTCGGCTGTCATTTATAATAGTCTGTAATGTGGCGCAAAGATATGGGGTACAAGTGTTTTTACCCTATCGGTGACTGCGGGGTCCGATAGCGGTTGACTGCCAGCCGCCGTGGGGTTCCCCTGGAATATAAAGGCGCGTAACAGGATAATTTAACGACTTCCTATATGCTCCCCAAAAATACTTTTCGTAAGTTTGCAAACTGTCCGGGGATAACCTTAAACTTAATCCCTGAACCTTCAACCTTAATATGGGGCCGTTTTTGGTTTTGACAGCAAAGATCTTTGTAGGTGTAAGCATGTACTGCGTTGCGTAATTAGCAGTTAAATCTGAATACGAAAACTTTAAATGGCAATACTCAGTATGCCATGGCTGCCTAATCATTGATTAAGTAGTCATTAGGGCCGCCGCACGGGATTTCCTGTTTCCAGGTGCCGCCGCCGACTCAAAAAAATAACAGGATGCTGTTCCGCAACGAAGTGAGCGGGGCTTAAGACCATCCTTCTAAGGAGACCGTTGGTTTGTTATGTTCCGGCTGTCTCCCGACAATTAATACATAAATAAACATGTAGAAAGCTTACGGCGAATTTGTTTGGACACCGGTTCGAATCCGGTCGGCTCCACAAAGGGAACAATCTTCTGGTTGTTCCCTTTTTTTATTTGTAAAATATGCGCCATCAGGGGTTCGTTACAAAATAATTTGACCAGCATCAATTTACATGGGATCATCGTTTGCCCCATTAGAATTGTTCGGATTGGGCCCCTTGTACCACCATACCAGATGGCGACCTGCAGATATTTTAAACAAAAATTCCCCGGCAATTTTTCAATTCATCCTTTCCCGTGCTCAATTCAAACATAACCCGTTTGATTGTTCATTGTTGTGCCTTTTTCTTTGCCGGATAAAAAAACAACAATGAAAAATTTAGTCATTATTTCTTGCTTAGTAGTATTCGGAACAGCAACTCCTGCTGCGGCACAGTTGGGTAATTTTGCCAACAAAGTAAAAAACAAAATCAACAGCAAAGTCAACCAACGGGTAGATAGTAAAGTGGATAAAAAAATAGATGAGACTTTGGATGCTGCGGAAGGGAAAGGTAGTGGAGCGACAGAAACAGCTGCTTCGGGCAGTAGCACAACATCAAATGAACAAACCATCAAAAGCTCGGGAAAATTTGATTTTGTTCCCGGGGAACTCATCATCTATACAGATGATTTTAATGATGATGAAACCGGAGAACTTCCGGTTAACTGGAACACCAACGGTACAGGTGAGATCGTATCACTCGATAAAATCCCCGGCAAGTGGCTGCCCCTGCACAAACAATTTACCTACCTGAGCCGTAACACAAAGGCATTTGGCGAAAATTATACGGTAGAATTTGACATGGTTTTACAACTTAAAAGCAACGGCTGGATGTATCCTGAATTTTTTGTTGGCCTGTTTTCGTCTAAAGATGAAGCTAACACAGGAAATGTTTTCCTGAAGGATCAGAATAAAAATGCATCGGTCAATATGAAGATATATCCCGCGGAATACAAGGGTTCCAGGGCTACTTTGAAATCTTACTTCGAGACCAAATCATATTATAGCAGTGAAACTAAATCTTACGGTGAGCTTGAAAAGTATTACGGAAAACCTGTGCATGTTTCAATCCAGGTGCAAAAAGAAAGAATGCGTGTCTGGATCAACCAGGAAAAAATGTTTGATGCGCCCAAAGCTATCCCGGCTGATGCGATGATGAATCAACTGTTTTTTGAAGTAAGCCATACCAACTACCCGGAAGACCAGTACGGGATTTATGTAGGTAATATCAAAATCGCTACCGGTAAACCAGACACCCGGCATAAACTGGTAGAGGAAGGGAAGTTCACTACCACGGGTATCCTGTTTGATGTAAATGCCGCAACGATTAAATCAGAAAGCAACGGCGTATTAAAAGAACTCGCTGATATATTGACAAAACACCCTGATATTAAAATAAAAATAATTGGTCATACCGACAGCGATGGTGCCGATGCGGCTAACCTGGAACTCTCTAAAAAACGGTCTGCCGCAGTAAAAGAAACACTTACAAAAGATTTTAGCATAGATGCTGCCCGCGTGGAAACAGATGGCAAAGGAGAATCGGAATCAGTAGGCGACAATAAGACCAGGGAAGGGAAGGCGCAGAACAGGAGGGTGGAATTTATAAAAATAACCCCCTCCGCCCCATAACGAGGGATCCCCGCACTGCCATCCAATTAAAATTTATCCGGAAGCTCAGTACTCCCGGTTTTTTTTACCTGAAACAATTCATACTATTTGAATTCCAATTCATACAGGGAGGCCTTTGCATGGCCTGCTTCGGTGATCATCTTTGTAACAACAAAACAATAAAACTTATTTTTTTATGAAACAGAATTCTCTTAAAACAAACCTGGTTTGGCTGCGTATCTGTATAGTAAGCCTTATACTTTCATTGCTCAGTCTTATACTGCTTTCTTTTACGGTATCCCGTGCTGCAGATGACCTATGGAAGCAGCTGGGCATAACCCAGATGCAGGGCACAGAAAAGATCCGTAACAGTTTTATGAATGGTTACCTGGAATATTACGGCGTAAAAAATGCGAAAAATATTGCCGCGGTAAATAGGGCGGCTGTAACCAAAGATTTGTTGACATATGCAAAAAGCTACGTGAATCATGCCACGTTCAAAGCCGCATAGGATAAAGAGAGAATGGCGGCCAAACCTGTGGCGCCGGAGAAGAAAGTTTTTACCAAAGAAGACATAAGGAAAGAAAAACAGGCCGAGGTTCAAAAATGGATCAAACAAAGCCAGGACCTTATTAAACAGATGCCCCAGTTGGAAAAAGATATGAAAAAAACCATGGAAGAATATAACAAGATCCAGGCAGATTATAAAGACCCCGACAGCAAGATGATCGAAGCATATTACCAACAGAAACTAAGAACAGAAAAAGAAGAACAAGCCAGCTATGAAGAGCGGGTTAAAAAATGGAATGAAAATTATCCTTCGGATCATAAACAACGAATAAAAAAATACTTACAGAAATACCTGGAGATCGCAACCACCGTGGACTTCGATGCTGCGCTCACTGAAAAATCCGGTAAAAAGATCTTCGTGAAACTGGAGTATGAACGTAAACATCCGGACTGGAAGATGGTATACCGTGCCGGGAAGGAAGTGTATGAAGTGGCGAAGCCGTTCGCAGAACAATGGCTAATGGAGTTATAGATCATATGCACCGCAGAGGAGAGAGAGTGTGTGTTACGCGGGCGCTCCCCGGCAATAAACCCGCTTCTCTTTTCTCTGCGGTGAAAACTTAATAAAAATCCTGGTTATGGTATTCACTAAACTGTTTATGTTTTTTACTCTATTTGCCTACAGCATTATCGTTAGCCAGTCATTTATGTACATTATCGCGCTAAAAAATGTGCAGACCAGCATGCAGGCCGGTCCCTTCATTGAATTAAGAAAGTTACTGGATGCAGGTTTCAGGGCTAATTTTAAAAATGCCATTTATGTAGCCCTGCTGTGTAATTTGTCCGCCGCGCATGTGCTCGCGAACGCGGGCAAGATCGTCGTGC
>JAKFCK010000311.1:0-9399 GCA_036676685.1 Chitinophagaceae bacterium
TCTCAAAACTGGCAACTATTCCCTTCTTAAAATCTTCGCTATAACAGCGGTGCTTCCGGATCTCTTTTAAATTTGCTTCCATACAAGGTGACTTTTGTTGTCAACCTATATCAGGGACGTACAGGGACCACCGTCCACCGTCCGCCCTCCTCCCTACCTCCTCCCTACCTCCTCCCTATCAAAGCCCACCCTACTCCCACTTTATTGCACTCTTAACTCAACACTTCTCTTCTTCCTCCCGTCCACCGTCCACCTTTCGTTGTTTTTCAACACGCTTCCTGCCCCGCCGGAGGGCGCCTGCCCCGATCCTTTCGGGGGTGGTCCCGTCCCGATAGAACTATTATGCTTGTTTTACAAACATAGGAGCTATCGGGACTAACTGCCTCGTGCTCCGATAACAATTGGAGCCCCTACAGCTTTTAATGCCTTCGCTGAACAATGGAGGCTTTTTTATTTGATTCCACGTTTATTACCGACTCACCACAGCTAAAAAAGGCCGGTGGACTTACCCCACTGGCCCAGCCCGAAGGCCTGATTATTAATCGTACAGGAAAGATATAATCTAAAGGTTGATTTCAGCAGGTGAAAAACCCCCGGGATAGAACTGTTTTTTCCTGCTGAAAGGGATTCACCATGGCTTGGAAAATCTCTTTTTATTTACCAGTCTGTAAAAGATCCTTCGGTAATACCGGGTTGCTCAATAGTTCTCCAAAAACTTCCCATCTTTTTGCAGCGCCAGGCGAGGCCCCGGCTTTAGCGGATATATAGTTTTTAACCAATGCCAGTCCATGGTTATAATTGATGACATAACTTCTATTCGCCTTTATAAAGCTGACACTTTTTTTGGCGCCCTCATCACTCATGAGGCAGTAATCTTTCAGCCAGCGCATCACCGTTGCGGAGTCCATCGTCTTATTTAGCATACCCCTGGCGGCTTCATTGCGTGCAAAATTTAATGCGCCTTTAATGGCACCTGCCTTGAAATACGTGCTGATGCCGGTTGTATCCAACCTGGCCAGTGGCAACAAAACTTCCTTGCAAAAAGCAACTTTTGATTCCTCACCCGGGAACACCATGTCGATGCCGTAGTTGGCGGAGCCCTCGGCAATCAGGGACTGGGGGCTAAACAAAGGATACAACGAGATCTCCACCCAACCTTTATCGTGGTACAGGTTTTTTTCCAGCAACATATTATACACATGGTGACCCGGGTAACTTTCATGGCTACCCACGTCTATTGCCCGGTCAATCAGTATCGGCAGGTCCGTATTAATTTGTATCAGGCTTTGATAATTTCCTTTGTACCAGTTGTACCCGCTCCAGGGTTGATTGGTAACGAACTCCAGTTTGAAATCTTCTCCTGCGGGAATTGTATAATGTTCAAGTGTTCTCTTTCGGCATTCTGCAATAGCTGCCCGAAAAACGGTATCCAGTTTATTTTTGGGGATAACGAACCGATCGGCCAGTACCTGGTATCTTTTATTCATGTTACCGTTTCCGGGCAACAAAACAGCCAGTTGTGCTACCAATGCCTGGTAATGCGATTCCGGGTAAACCGGCGCCACGGTGCCATAAAGCTCCTGCGACTCTTCATCAAAGCTGGCATACTCGCCGGAAAAGATCTTTATCCTCCGGCCGAAGGCAGTCAGTTGCGCATTCATCCAGTTAGCCCTAAGCGCTATTGTATCGTTGGTTGTTTCCTTTGCCAGCTGTGACAGGTTTTGCTGCAATTGTTGCACCTGCAATAACAAACTGTCTTTCGGGAAAATATCCTTTTTTACACCCGTTGGTTTTAAAGAATCCGGGCCATAATAGGCATCTACAAAAGATCCGTCATAGCGGCCGATATCCAGGGCCAGCCGCACGTATTTTTCGGCCAGTTGATTCACGTTGGCCGATGCGGGGTGGGTTGAATGTTGGTTACAGGAGACAAATAATATCCCCAGGAAAAATAAAAATCCGGAACATTTCATGGCTGGTAATTTGGACGGAAGATAAGAATTCCGGCCCGTACGAAACCACAAAGAATAACAGGTGAATTTCCCCTGGTATCTCTCCATCTCCATACTTTGCGGTAATCCTCTTACTTAGGCAAAGACGGCCGCACTTCGATCTTACTCGGCAAAGTGCGTTCATTCATGTGCAGGAGATCTGCTACCAATTGCCCGATATCTTCGGGTTGTATCTTCCAGGCATCCGCATCACCGGGAACATGGTTATTAAAATGCGTAGCTACGGAACCCGGCATGATGGTACTCACTTTAATTCCATATTTTCTCAGGTCGAGCATGATGGCCTGCGTGAATCCAACGAGTCCAAACTTACTGGCATTATAGGCCGCAGCGGTCTCGAAAAAATTAGCGCCTGCCAGGCTGGCGATGGTGATGATATATCCCCTGGATTTCTTTAATGGATCAATAGCTGCCTTTACCGAATTGAAAACCCCGGAAAGATTGGTATCGATGGTTTCTTTCCATTGTTCGTGCGTAAGGGTATCGATCGGTGCAAAATGGCCCACGCCAGCATTCGCCACCAGCACATCCAGCTGGCCGAAATGGTGCACGACCTTTTTTACAGCTGCCGATTCATCTTCCCACGAAGCCACGTTGGACTCCAGCGCAAGCACCTTCCCCTTGTCCCCACCCAGCTCCGAAGCAGCAGCTACTGCAGACGGCAACGACCGGCTGCTTATAGCTACGCGCATACCCTGCTGCAGTAAACTTTTTGCAATACCATATCCAATCCCCTTGCTGCCGCCGGTTATATAAGCGACTTTGTTTTGTAGATCGTTCATTTTTTATTTTTTGATGATTAGTTCTTGTGCAACAAAGAAGAGACCAGAAAGTTAAGGCTTAATTCATCCCTCATAATTCTTTACTCTAAAAACTTCAGTCGACCCGGGTTCGTGACCAGCGAAAAAGGTTCGCAAACTTTACCATTCCCTTCAAACTGCTGTACCGCTATCCCCGTAACAATGTCGAATTCCTGATCGGGGGATTCAATGGAACCTCCCGAATGAGTGGTGAGTGGTGAGTGAGCGTTAGGAGAGCTTTGAAGTTGGTGGCTGGAAAAGTGCTTTTCTAAAATATTCCAGCAACCTGTTCTCCCGTAACAAAAGCCTGATTTTGATTTCACCTATTTGCCGGGCTGCACTACCGCAATTCATATGTCTTCTTTCAACCCGCTTCCTGATGCTCACATCCCAAAACTGCTATCGGCAGATCCTTTCCTATAACACAACAACGCTGCATTTTTTCCTGTTTCACTTCCAAATTTCTTAATGCCAGGCTGTTATCACGCAGCCATTTTTTGCAGTAAATGATAGACAGGTCAGCATCCGTATCATCCGGATAAGCTTCCCTAACGCTATTTTCAAACGCTGATGTTACCGTAGATACATTAATGAAATCCGGAACGAATCCGGAGATCTTTAGATTCGTTCCGGATTCTGTTCAGAAAGGGGCCAGCAGGTGTCAGGCCTCTGCAACCTACCCGAGCTAAATGATAAACTGAGTAACCAGACACCTAATAACATTAATCATAGTTTTCCCAATGTATGTCCCTGTCTTTCCCTCGCTTGTCGCAGTTTTAAAAATGAAACATAACAGAATTATACTTTTAAGTTCCCTATCATTTTGTTTAAATATTGAATGATGAAAAAGCTTTTTTTCTTGCAGAGTTTAATGCTGTCAATTTTCATACTGGTAGTAAACCGGGGTTGCGAAAAGGAAACGCCCGTGACAGTTACTCTTGTGTCACCACCACCACCGCTGCCGCCCCCGCTGAGCCCTCATCCGCCAAATAATGATCCCAGGATCTTCGCGCAGGCTAATGTTGATATTGCCGTTGAATTACCGATCAACTTTGCGATCCTGTCGGGTCATGACTACGGCACTTACAATATACCGGTAAGTGATTTAAGCTACAAATGGAGAAAGATCAGCGGCCCTTCTTCCTTTCTTCTTGAAAGCCCCGATTCGCTGAGAACCAAAGTCTCCAATCTTGAAAAAGGGGTATACCGGTTTGAACTGGAGGTAAGCGCTGTGCGCCTCGGCTTGTCCGCTAAAGATGTTATGATACTTTATGTAGAAGATCCCAGTTCAACCAGCAAGCAGATCTTTTTTAGAAAGATAGAATGGGTATGCCCGATGGGTTGCACGTTAATGGTGGAAGATTTGTGGGGTTATATTACGCCCACTACCCCTTTCAGTGTGTACATAAAAAGGGAATTTTCTTCTACCTGGGAACTGGTGAAACCAATCTCACAGTATCCCGGTCACAACTACTTTTACGAGGTTCACCCGGAAGGGTCAATGGTTATTATAGAAAACCCGGAACCTACTGTGGAGGATCAGCCGGATGTAAAGATTGTTTTTTAAGTTTCACGCAAAATATTGAAGAAGGCAAAGGCGCAAAGGAAAACATTTGCGCCTTTGAGGGGTCAGGCCACTGCAAACTATATTCAATCCAAAGTACTTACCAGGTGGCCAGCGCAGGGGTCAGGCCACTGCAAAATAAAATTCGATCTGAAATGACTTACTAAGTGGCAAGTAGGTGTCAGGCCACTGCAAACTAAAATTCAATCTGAAATGACTTACTAAGTGGCCAGACTCCTTGCAGAGCGGCCAGCGCAGGTGTCAGGCCACTGCAAACAAAATTCAATTTGAATGACATATTGAGTGGCCAGACTCCTTGCCCAGACTCCTGGTAGCGCCGGGAAAATTTACCTTGGTATATTTGCGGTTTATGGCACAGAAAAAATTATTACGGTTTGCACAGATAAAAACTTTTGCCAACGTTTTAGAGTATCCGAAAGATATGGCCGGGAAATGGCACGGTTTTTTTAACAACGGGAACCCGGTTATCCTCGAGCTTGCCTGCGGAAGGGGTGAATACACGATCGGTCTTGCGGCGATGCACGAAGATCAGAACATCATCGGGGTGGATGTAAAAGGTAACCGGATGTTCCTTGGTGCCAGGAAAGCACTGGAGAGCAAACTCGCAAACGCCGCTTTTTTGCGAACGCAGATAGAAATGCTGGCGGACTATTTTACCCCGGGTGAAGTTGATGAGATCTGGATCACCTTCCCTGATCCCCAATTGAGAACTTCCCGCGCAAAAAAGAGGCTTACACATCCGAGGTTTCTAAGATTGTATAAAAAAATATTGAAACCAGGGGGCAGCATCCACCTGAAAACAGACTCGCCCCAGCTTTTTCTATTCACAAAAAAAGTGATCGAACACTACGGGCTTGAGTTTGTTGAAGAGAATGAGGACGTTTACGCCGGTGCACATAAACCGGAGTTAGCCATCAAAACCCATTACGAGGGGCTGGATATCGCCAACAGCAAAAAAATATTTTACCTGCAGTTCAGGCTCGCGGGGGAGATCCCGGACCTGGATGACCAGTTGCAGGAATTGTTGAAACAAATTGAAAAATAATTAAATCAAATGGAGCACCTGGCCGAGGGCGAAGACTATTATTTTAACGAAGAGGGTTACATCGTTCTCACCGAACAATTCCACCTGAAAAAAGGGAATTGCTGTGGGAACGGTTGCAAACATTGCCCTTATGACTATATCAATGTTCCGGAACCGAAAAGAAGTGAATTAATCGCCCAAAAAATCCGGACAAAAACGATACCCGGAAACTCCTGATTTGTTGTATCTTTTCTATAATGAAACAAAAGGTTGTCACAAAAAAGGCGAAGGAAGAAAAACCAAAGGACACTACAAAAACCTACACTTTTTTTGCTGATGTTTATGATGTGGTCAGGCAGATCCCAAAAGGGCGGGTAACTTCTTATGGTGCCATTGCCCAATACCTCGGGATAAAACTTTCCGCACGCATGGTAGGATGGGCAATGAATGCGGCGCATACTGCCCGGCCCAAAGTACCGGCACAACGCGTAGTAAACAGGAACGGCATGCTTTCGGGAAAACATCATTTTGCCACACCGACACTGATGGAAGAACTGCTAAAAAAAGATGGTGTTATGGTGAAGGAAGAAACCGTAGTCGACTTTAAAAAGATCTTCTGGGATCCTTCAACAGAATTAGGTTTATAGTTTACAGGTCCCACAAAAAATGAACCATGAGTAAAACTGAAATATTAGGAAAAATTGCCTTCGTCAATCATGAAAAGAAATATGCCATGATTGAATATGAGCAGAACGGCAAGAAAAAAACGGTAAAAGGAAACATTGATGAGAAATACCAGAAGGAACAGAAAGAAAAAAAGCTGATCAAAAAAACACATCATTATGTAATGGGAGACGTGGTGAGTTTTACTATAAAGCTCAGCGAAAGAGGGGACAGGATGATGGCGGCCAATATCGAATTCCTTTACAACAATGCCCTGGATGTGCTCCTGAATAAAGCGGCGTTAACCAATAAGTTTACGGGCTACTTAAAAGAAGTTGACGGAAAATATTTTGTAAAGGAAATGGATAGTTATCTTTTTTTTCCTGTATCCATTTCCCCCTGGCAGTTGTTACCGCCGGAAGATGAATTAAATGAACCGGTAACTTTCTCATTAGAGAATATGGACAAAAAAGATAAGATCCAGGCGAGCCTTACAGACAATACTTACATACCGGAATTTAGTAAGGCCATCAAATTATTCAAAAACAAAACGCCCGTTAAAGCCGAGGTATCAAAGGTTTCACCCCATGCCATCTACCTCAATATTATTGACGATAAAATAAAGGCAAAAATTCCTTTGGATAAAAAAGGTACAGCCAAAACCGCGCTTCCCGATCTGAAACCGGGCGACCACCTTGATGTGCTCATCACTTATATGAGTAAAACCAAAATTGTGGTAGAACCCATCTAATCCTGAAATCCCAGGAACAGCAGGTCGTTATTGTTTTCCGTTGCTTTTAATCTCATGCAAAAACGTAGGCAGGGCAAGCGGATCATCATCATACCGGAGTAGCCGCTGTGAAGATGAAAAAAGAAATAGTGAAGGATACTTCCTTGGTTTAAATTTAGCAATGAACTCGGACCTTGTATCCCGCAGTAGCGTAACATTCTTTTTTGCAAGCAGGTTAGCACCATATTTACTGAGAAAGGGTTTTGCACGTTCTGTCTTTTCCAGTGTAAGCAGGTATACTGCGGCATTCGCCAGTTTATCATGGTGCTGGTTAAGGTATAAAATAGCATGCCGGCAATGATCGCATTCCGTGTCAAAGAATACGAAAAAGACTGGTTTATTCTTTACAAGGTTCTCCCGGGTGAAAGGAGAATTATCCACCCGGGAAAAACTGAAGGCCGGAATTGTGGCAGCAGGCACCTGGCCAAATGTTACCAGCGAACCCAGCAGTAATGATACTACTAAAAGCAATTTTGCCATGTTTAATTATTTTTTCAGTGCCGAATATTCCAGCTGTTTGATCATTGCTTTTTCGGTGGACTGCAACCGTAATTTATCAAACGGTTGATTAGGAAAAAAGATAGCTGTCATCACTGTGGCGCCATCATCCGCAAATAACTCCACCGAACTCACATCGATAACCAGGGTCATTTTCATTTTTTGGTCTTTTGAAAACCGCGGTGCATAATGTTTAGCGGCAAAATCTTTTTGAAAATCTACTTTACCGGACCTGGTGCGGTCAATAAAGTATTCGTTCCGGGACCTGTCATAACCAATCCTTACCTCTTCCTTAAGATCATTGGAAAGCACGAGAGAAAAATCTTTTATTGCATCCATACTAATTTTAATGGCGCAGGGTATACTGGGTATGCCGGGCACCATAATATTTCTACCGGTTGCTGCCAGGGCCATGTTCTGCATCATAACAGGTTTTCCTTTGATACCGGACAACTCACTGACCGGTTCAGATACGACCAACAACTCATCTCCTACTTTTCGCAATTTTAGCTCACGCGGGATCGTTAGTGCGCTGCGCCATTTTACCGTAGGTACCAGGTTTGCATACAACCAATTGCTCATCCAGCCGAGCAGGATCTTCCTGCTGCCCGTGTTCGACCAGGTAACACCTGCATAGTTATCGGGACCATAATCCAGCCACATGGTTTTCTGCTGTGGGGAACTAAAAGTTTTTCCATCAAAATCACCAATAAAATACTGTGTGCCTGATCCGCCGTTGGGGCCGCCGGGATTAAGGTTTACAATTAACACCCACCTGCTTTTGCCATTATCATCAAAGGCGATAAGGTCAGGGCATTCCCACACCCCCCCATGTGCACCCCTGCTTTCGCCAAATTCACTTTCTTTGGACCAGTTCTTAAGGTCGGGTGATGAATAAAATGTAATGATATCCTTTGTTGCCAGGGTCATGATCCACTTCTTCTGCGGCTCATACCACATCACTTTGGGATCACGAAAATCTTTGATACCCGGATTTTTTAGCACGGGATTGCCTTCATACTTTGTCCATGTTTTTCCATTGTCATTACTATAGGCAAGGCTTTGTGTTTGAAAATCATTACGCCCGGCTTTTTCTCCTTCCGCATCATGATGCGTGAAAATAGCTACCAGTGGCGCCTGCCCTTTTTCGCCAAACCCCGATGTATTGTTTTTATCCAATACTGCACTCCCTGAAAAGATGGTTCCTATGCTATCCGGGTAAATAGCAATGGGTTCTTCTTTCCACTTTATCATATCCCTGCTGGTAGCATGCCCCCAATGCATGGGCCCCCATACGGTGCTGTAAGGGTGGTATTGAAAAAACAAATGATAGATCCCATTATGATACACCATCCCGTTGGGATCATTGATCCAGTTAGCCTTTGGCGAGAAATGGATAAGTGGCCGATGTTGCTCAGGCCTTGATCTCACTACAGTTTGTGCCTGCAGGTGACCCGGGAAAAACGAAACCATGAACAGGATAATACTGAGTATTAATTTTTTATTTTTCATACTGATTAATTAATGTGGCTTACAATCTTTTAAAATAATAATTGGCAGGGGTTGCAATTACCCCTGCCAATTAATTTAATACCCTGGGTTTTGCTTATACAATCCGTTGGTAAAAGTAATTTCAGACTGAGGGATAGGAAGGTACTCATCTCTTCCTGCAGTGAAAACAGCTGTTGCTAAAAATGGCCTCCTTGTTTTTTCTATCGCAACATACCCATTTAGCGTTTGTGCGGCGATACCCCATCTTACCAGGTCGAAAAACCTCGCTCCTTCAGTTGCAAACTCGAGGCGCCGTTCCCATTGCAGTGCTTTTCTTGCATAGTCCTGCGTCCAACCTGCAGCATTGTAAGGTTTCGTATTGTAGTTGGAAGGAAATGCGCCGTTGGCTTTTTTAAGCCGGGCGGTGCTGGCTGCTGCCCGTGCCCTTACCTGGTTGATCAGCGGCAGAGCATTCGCCTGCTGCCCCAGTTCGATATAGGCTTCTGCCTGCATAAGCAGTACATCATCATATCGGA
>JAKFCK010000312.1:0-5900 GCA_036676685.1 Chitinophagaceae bacterium
TGGAATTGATGATGACCTTTCCTTTTTGAATACAGCGGGGTCGGCCGATCTTTCTAAAATTTTTGATATCAGCACTGATAACTCCGGGAATGTGCGCATCACTCCGCAGGGCACAGGCGTCTCCTCCTTTACCGTGAATTTTGGGCATGGTACCGGTGCAGGAGCATCCGCAGTAGTATTACCAGGCTATAGTGCCACTCATGTTTATCCGGAAGGTACTTATACCGTTGGGATAGATGCCAGGGATATTGCAGGCAAAGTAACCAGTACTACCTATCCCTTAACACTGACTTACCGCGCACCGGAAAATCTTACGGTGAATATTGGTGGGGATGTAAAAATTAAGGCAGAGGCCCTTTATGCAAATTCTTTCCTGGTTTATTACGGGGATGTGGCAAATGAAACCGGGACGCCATTGGCGGTTGGTGCAGAATTGCCCGCTCATATTTATCCGGCAGGAGGACCCTATGTGTTGAGGGTGGTTGCCAAAAGCGGTGGCGCCGCTACAACAACGTATACTAAAACACTTTTTGGATTCCCCATCGATTTTGAGAATGCAGCCGTAGATTATTTCTTTGGCACTTTTGGCAATGTAGTGTTCACAAAAGTGGCTAACCCTTCAGTTTCCGGCCTTAACACCAGTGCAACGGTGGGCAAATATGTAAAACCTACAGGAGCTGAAAGCTGGAGCGGTACCTATAGCCCTTTGAATATCCCGCTGAACCTGGCCCATGGCAGAAAAATAAAAGTACTTGTTTTCAATCCTGATCCGGCCAATATTGGTAAACAGCTGAATGTGGAACTTGAAAGCGGCGTATCCGCAAGCAGCGCTCCCGCAAATGGTGTGGCAGTCTTAAAGGCACCGATAACAACTTCAGGCGCCTGGGAGGAACTGGTCTTTGATTTCAGTACCATCGCCGCTGTGCCTGCAACATCCAGGTTCGGGCAGTTGGTCCTTCGTTTCAATAATACCACGGGCGGATTGAACGAGACAATTTATGTTGACAATTTTCGAATCACTAATTAATTATACGGTATGAAAAATAATTTTAAAATATTATCTGTAGTATTCGCATTGGTGTTCTTCGTGAACAGTTGTACGGACAAAGAATATGCTCTGGGCGACCTGGATGCTCCTTCCAACCTTGTGATCACTACGGAAGTAGTGGGCACAGATGCCACACATCCGAATGGCGATGGCTCTGGCAACGTAAAAATAACTGTTACGGCGGACAATGCCCTGGCCTATAAAGTAGATTTTAACGCTAATGACGCGGTGGACCTTGTATTCCTGCCCACGGGTACGGTTACGCGCAAGTACACCAATCTCGGCGTAAATACATATCGCATTACCGCTGTAGCGTATGGCAGGGGCGGCACTTCCACCACCACAACAAAAGATGTGACGGTGAGAAGCGATTTTACTCCCGACCCAACAATCGTTACCAACCTTACCGGGGGCACTTCCAAAACCTGGGTAGTTGATAAAAGCATCCCCTCTCATTTTGGCGTAGGCCCCTGGAATGCAGGTTCTATCCGCCCGGAATGGTGGTCTGCAGCTATCAATGAAAAAGTGAATTGCTGTAATTGTTTTTATACATCAACTTTTACGTTCACCAAAGTTGTTGCAACCGGTACTTATACATTAACCGTTGCAAGTCCCGATGGTGCATTCACCAAAACAGGGGCGAATGCCACACTGCCGGGTATACCTGCATCAGGTGACGAAGGCTGTTATACTTATGGCGGGGGCACTTCCGGGTTCAGTTTTGCGCCTGCATCCTCCGGTGCGCCGGCCACAGGAACCGGTGCAAATTCACCTTCCACGCAAACAAGCATTTTGTTGGGCGGCAACAATACCTTCATTGGGTATGGGTCCGTGCAAAAAGAATATGAAATACTGACCATTGACGCGACATCAATGTATTTACGGGTACAGGGCACAGAAACCGGGAATGCCTGGTACCTGAAATTAAAATCGCTCTGACACAGCAACCATTATATAATCAATTAAACTGGCCTAGCCCGGGTAAAGAAGGTATTCCTACTTTACCCGGGTAAGGAACCATATGGTTTTGTTGTCAGCCTCAATCAGCCATCATGTATAAATATTTTGTTTACCTGTTATTGTTGATTTTGCCGGCCACGATTGTTTCGTGTAAAAAAAGCGGTACGATACCCGACCCGGCTCCGCCTCAGGCGCCGGTACTTTCTGTGGCCGACGCGCACGAAGCGAGGACCGAGGCTCCGGCCACACTGAGGTTCAACATCACCCTGAATAAAACCTCTGCCAACAACATTACAGTTGCTTACAGCCTTGTAGACGGAACTGCGACAGCGCCACAGGATTATACTGCCGGCAGCGGCATTATCAGCATCCCGGCCAACCAGGCCCAGGCTGTCCTGGAAGTGCCGATAAAAGCTGATCCCACCAACCTGAGGCAGAATAATATTTTTTTTACACTCCAGCTTAGCAATCCGCAAAATTGTTCCTTGGCATCCACCTCCGCCAGGGGTTTTATAGTTACAGAAAACGGCACTAATCTGCCGACAAGTAATTCAGGATATACAACGCCATCATCATACCCTGGTTATACAGCCGTGTGGGCCGACGAATTTTCCGGGAGTTCCATTGACCTTGCCGCGTGGAACCAGGAAATTGGAAATGGTACAAATGGCTGGGGCAATAATGAGCTGCAATATTATACCAACAGCACAAAAAATTGTTTTGTTTCCAATGGTAACCTTATCATCGAAGCCAGGAAAGAATCTATTGCGCCTTTCAATTACAGCTCAGCGAGAATGACCACGCAGCATAAGAAAAATTTCAGGTTTGGCAGGATCGACATCAGGGCGAAATTGCCGGTAGGTAAAGGTATCTGGCCTGCCCTGTGGATGCTCGGGGAGAACATCAGTTCCGTAGGTTGGCCTGCATGCGGGGAAATCGATATTATGGAACTGGTGGGTACCAATCCCTCAAGGGTACACGGCACCATGCACTGGAAAGCTTTAAACGGAGCAAATGTAAATAAAGGTGGCAGCTACGACCTTGCAGGTGCTGATTTCTCCCAACAGTTCCATGTATACAGCATAGTGTGGACACAAAACATGATAAAATGGTACGTGGATGACGTGTTATTTTTTACAGGAACATCTGCAGACCTCGCCGGGGCCAACTATCCCTTTAATGCAAATCATTTTTTAATATTTAATGTGGCCGTAGGCGGCAACTGGCCCGGCCCCCCTGATGCCGGTACTGCATTTCCGCAACGGATGTTTGTAGACTATGTAAGAGTTTTCCAGTAGCACTTCAGCCATCAGTCATTAAAAAAAACCGGGTTTATGCACTTGAATATTTTTCCCATACTGATCACTGCAACCTTTTTGTCCTGTCATGTGGCCAGGCACCAGGGGCCTCCTGCTCCTGCCTTTGCAGGTAATATAGTGGTCGCACACCGGGGCGCTTTCAAAAATTACCAGCTCCCGGAAAATTCAATTGCTTCACTGCAAAATGCGATCCGGTTACAATGTACAGGGTCAGAGTTTGACGTGAGAATGACTGCTGACGATTCCCTTATCATTAATCATGATCCAGTTTTTTTTGGTTTGGAAATTGAAAAAGAATCTTATGCTACGCTTGCAAAATATCCACTAAGCAATGGTGAAAAATTGCCAACACTACGGGAATATCTCCGGGCGGGCCTACACAATAATCGTAACACAAGGCTGGTCTGCGAGATCAAACCTTCTGAAATAAGCCCGGAAAGGGGAAAACAAATTGCCGCAAAGGTCGTGTCCATAGTCGACCAGTTAAATGCTCGACCAATGGTGGAGTACATCAGTTTTGATTACGGGATCCTCCGGCATATATTGCAATTAGATAAACAGGCCACAACACATTACCTGGCCGGTGATAAAACGCCATTGCAACTTAAAGCCGACGGGGTACGCGGCGCTGATTATCATATTTCCGTATTCAAAAAAAATCCCGGTTGGATCGATCTTGCCAAACAACATAATATTTTCCTGAATGCATGGACCGTAAATAACCCGGGGGATATGGATTGGCTGGTTGAAAAAGGTTTTGATTTTATTACGACAAACGAACCTGAATTACTACTGCAGCGTACCCAAACAACCAACAAGACTACAGGGCTAAAGTTGGTGTGGGCGGAAGAGTTTAACTATACCGGTCTTCCCGATACCAGTAAATGGAGTTTCGAAACCGGCGGGCATGGCTGGGGAAATAATGAACTGCAATATTACACAGCGGCAGACAGCTCAAACGCCTGGGTGCAAAATGGTGTTTTAACGATCACCGCCCGGAATAAAACTGTGGGAAAAAATGAGTTCACATCTGCTAAACTTGTGACCCGGGGAAAGGCGGAGTTTAAGTACGGCAGGATAGAGATAAGTGCCAAACTGCCACCCGGCAGGGGTTTATGGCCCGCTATATGGATGTTGCGCCACGATATCAGCACCGCAGGGTGGCCGGCGGGTGGGGAGATAGATATTATGGAACACGTGGGGTATGAGAAAGATACAGTATTGGGTACCGTGCACACCGAAGCTTACAATCATGTGAAAAACACGCAGCGTGGCAAAAAGATCTTTATCGGTTCCCCTTATGACAAATTTCATTTATATGCTATTGAATGGACAAAAGATCATATCGATTTTTTTGTAGACGACCAGCGATACCTGAGATTCAGCAATGAAAATAAAACAAACGCGGAGTGGCCCTTCCACCAGCCGTTTTATCTCATCCTGAATATCGCCGTAGGTGGGAACCTGGGTGGGCAAAAAGGAATAGATAAAAATATTTTTCCGGCTGCCATGGAAGTTGATTACGTAAGAGTTTATCAAAAATAAAAAATTAAGATGCTAATCTACTGCTCAATAAAATGGCTAAAGGCATTGCGTTACTGTTTTGCTTTTTTTATGCTGGTTTCCTTTGCACTGGTAGCAGGATGTGGGAAGTCCGGCGACTCCAATAATACAACTCCGGTGACACCTCCACCTCCCGCGGTGAATGAAATGGATTTTTGGCTCACCACTGCAAATGAAACAGTAAAACTGCAAAAACAGGATGGCGTACTGTCTTTTGGTACAAGAGTAAATCAATACCCGAACATAGAAGTGGAGGAGTCAGTAGGATTCCAGGTCATTGATGGATTTGGCTTTACCTTAACCGGGGGCAGCGTGGAAGTGATTAATCAATTATCAGCATCCAAAAGATCGGAATTATTGCAGGAACTTTTCGGTCCTGCCAATACAGGTATTGCTATCAGTTACCTCCGCCTGAGTATCGGTGCCTCAGATTTGAACAGCACAGTTTTTTCCTATGATGATATGCCTGCAGGACAAACCGATCCCACGCTTGCAAATTTTAGCCTGGCTGCCGACGCAACCACACTGGTGCCGATGTTAAAAGAAATATTGCTTATCAATCCTTCAATTAAAATTATGGCCACGCCATGGTCTCCCCCAACCTGGATGAAGGATAACAACAGCTCGATAGGTGGTAGCTTAAAGCCGCAGTATTACAGCGTGTACGCCCAGTATTTCGTGAAATACATTCAAAAAATGAAGGCGGAAGGTATCAACATAGATGTGATTACACCGCAGAACGAACCGCTGCACCCGGGAAATAATCCGAGCCTGCTGATGACGGCGGCACAACAGGCAGACTTCATTAAAAATCACCTTGGGCCTGCATTCCAGGCAGCAAATATTACAACAAAAATTGTGCTCTACGATCATAATTGTGATAAGCCAGATTATCCTATATCAATTCTGAACGATGCGGCGGCAAAAACTTTTGTGGATGGTTCTGCATTTCATTTGTATGCGGGGGATATCAATGCGTTGTCACAGGTGCGTAACCTTCACCCGGATAA
>JAKFCK010000313.1:0-3596 GCA_036676685.1 Chitinophagaceae bacterium
TGAACTTCCACTGGTTATAATATTCCAACAAAAATTTGTCGCGCACAGCTGCCCCGACGATGTATCCCAACTGCTCCATGAACACTTCTCCTTTTGAGTATGCCGCCACACTGTATGCGTAATTACTGTTGAAATGATCGGCGTGCGTGGTTAACGGTTCTTCCAATCCACTTTGCACAAGGCCAAAATAACTATCGTAGCCGCTGCTATGTTCGCGGGGAAGAACTTTTTCCACGAGTTCTTTCAACTGGTTGTTATCAGGTCTTCTTTTCAGCGCTTCCTCGTAAGAAGAAATCCCGGGTTTGCCGGAGTAAAATGCCCATACCTTTTCCTGGGCAAAACTGGTAAACCCTTCATCCATCCAGGCGTATAGACTTTCATTGGTCCCCAGCATCATTTGATACCAGCTGTGCAGCCATTCATGTATTGCTGTGCCCAGTGAGGCGGACACCATCAGGGTGGCCATAGGATATTCCATACCACCATCACCACCATGGATAAACGAATATTGGGGGTAAGGATACTTACCAAAATTCTTTTCTATAAAGGGCAGCACTTTTACTGCAGCATCTGCAATAACGGTCCAGGCGCTGTCATCTTTTGCATCTGCGGGTTGGTCGTTGTAGATCACATGAATGGTTGGCCCGTTCGTTATTTTGCGCACGATATGGTTGTATTCCGGGTCAGCTGCCCACACGAAATCATGGATATTATTTCCCACAAAATGCCAGCCGCGTTTTGCACCGGCAATTGCCTTCAGTGAAGTACCAGGTTTATCGTAACCCCACCCGATCTCATTAGCATTCACCAAAAGGCCCGTGCCTCCGAGTTTATACGTTTTATCAATATTTATGGTCACATCAAAATCTCCCCACACGCCATAGAACTCACGAGCCACATACTGGTTGGGATGCCAGCCGTCACTATCGTATTCACACAGTTTGGGGTACCACTGGCTCATGCTATACCGCACACTTGTAGTTGGATTATCCCTCCCACTCCTCCTCACCTGGAGTGGAACCTGGGCTTCAAACTCCATGTCCAATACTACTTTGCTATTGGGCATTATTGGCTTGATAAGATTTACTTCCAATATGGTTTCATGATATTTAAAAGGCTGGGCCACACCATTCATTTTAATGGACTTTATTTTCTGATAGCCGATCTCGTCTTCCTTTAATTTTGATATACGGTCCATTACCCTCGAATCCCAGTCTCTCCTGGTGCCAATCATTTTTTTGCCTAGTTCCCTGCTGCGCACATCCATGCTGCTGTTCGGTTGAAAAGCGTTAAAATATAAGTGGTAAAAAAGTTTATCCAGTTTGTCTGGCGAGTTATTGGTATACTCCAGTTTTTGTTTTCCTGAAAATTTGTTGGCCTGCACATCCATGTCGATATTCATGGTGTATTTCACGCGTTGCTGCCAGCGATTTGGCTGAGCCTGCAAACTAACGAAGAGGCCTGTTGAAATAAGCAATAAGAAAATTGATCTGTAATTCATCTCGTGGTTTGTTTAAAGTAAAATTCGGGAAAAATAGTGTTAAGGGCGGGAGAAAACTTCGGTCTATGGATCATGGACCTATAATTATTTACCCGCCACCACGATGACTATCTCCCCCTTCACCGCTTTTGCATTGAAATAATCATGTACCTGTTGTAAAGTGCCTCTTTTATTCTCTTCGAATTTTTTGGTGAGTTCCCGGCTTACACAGCATTCTCTTTCTGCCCCGAAATATTCAATAAAGTTGCCCAGTGTTTTCACCAGGCGCATCGGGCTTTCATAAAAGATCATCGTGCGTTCTTCTTCTGCCAGTTTTCTCAGCATAGTTTGACGCCCTTTTTTTAACGGCAGGAAACCTTCGAAACAAAAACTGTTCATGGGCAGCCCGCTGTTCACCAGGGCCGGCACAAAAGCAGTGGCACCGGGGAGACATTCTACCCGGATATTATTTTGCACACATGCTCTCACCAGCAAAAACGCAGGGTCACTTATACCGGGGGTCCCGGCATCCGTCAATAGACCTATCGTTTTGCCGGCAGCCATCTGGTCGGCAAGATGGGTGACTATTTTATGTTCATTGTGTTGGTGGTAGGGAGAAACCGGCTTGTGAATCTGGTAATGATTTAACAGCACTGAGGAAGTGCGGGTATCTTCAGCCAATACCAGGTCTACTTTTTTTAAGGTTTCAATAGCCCTTATTGTAATGTCTCCCAGGTTCCCGATCGGGGTGGGGATGAGGTAAAGCATTCCTCCTTTTGCATGGCTGACATCAGTCTGCTGATCAGGATCCGGCGTCACAGGATCATCAGCATGTCTTGAATAATCATTCAAATCACTCATTTGAGATTAGGGAAAACAAAAAAAATGGACATTAGACATCCGGGGCTACCATCACTTCATAGTGTTCCATCACCGGGTTTGCGAGTAACTTTTGAGCCGCATCCGCTGCAATGGATATCGCCTCTTCTTTATTTGCAGCTTCTACCTGCAGGTCTATATGTTTACCGATCCTTACGTCGGAAACGGCCGTGATGTTTAAATTCTGCAAGCCTCCCAACACGGCCTTCCCTTGTGGATCAAGCAAATTGGTGAGTGGCATTACTTTTACCTGTACTGTAAATATCATGGTTTTGGTTGTTTGTACAGCAAAGATAAAATAATGTATGCAATGAAGACCACCGGAACAGCCAGCCACTGCAAAAGAATCGCTGCCAGCACGGCTATTACCAACAAAAGAATTTTGGGTAGGTTATTTTTCAGGCTGTAATCCTGGAATTTTAATGCCATTAGGGGCAGTTTGCTTATCATCAGCCAACTCAGCAGCAGGATCAAAAAATACAAAAACCATTTATTCATTAAAAGGTTGATCAACGTCTCATTGGTGGAGTGCCAGTATATCAGTGGCAAAGCCGCCACCAGCAATCCCGCGGCGGGAATAGGCACACCTTTAAATCCAAAGTGCTGTGAAGTATCGATATTAAACCTGGCAAGCCGGTAAGCCCCGGCTGCTGCGAAAAGGAACGCAGGTGCGAGCCAAAGCGTGGAAACTTCAATGCCATTTTCCTCACCTGCAAAACTCATCCTCAGGAACTGGTAAAAAATCATAGCAGGTGCCACCCCAAAGGTGACCACGTCTGCAAGGGAGTCCAGTTGTTTGCCCATTTCTGAAGATGCTTTGAATAACCGGGCAACAAAACCATCCAGGAAATCTATTACCGCTGCGATCGCGACAACGGGTTCCTGCCCGATCCGGACGAGATCGCGCAGCTGGTGTCGCCGCGCACCCGCGCCATCGTCCTGATCAACCCGAACAACCCGACCGGCGCGACCTATCCGCGCGCGCTGCTGGAACGCATCGTCGCCATCGCCGCGAAACACCGGTTGCTGCTGATGGCCGACGAGATCTACGACGGCATCCTCTACGACGGCGCGACCTTCGAACCGCTCGCGCCGCTGGCCGGCGACCTGCCCTGCCTGTCGTTCGGCGGCCTGTCGAAGGTGCATCGCGCCTGCGGCTGGCGCGTCGGCTGGGCGCTGCTGAGCGGCGATGCGCGCGCGGTCGGCGACTACCACCACGCGCTCGACCTGCTCGGCG
>JAKFCK010000314.1:0-3182 GCA_036676685.1 Chitinophagaceae bacterium
TTGCAACAATGCGGTTATCCATCAGGTCTATCGGTATTGTCCTGTATTGCGAAGTATCGTCCAGCATCTGGTTCGCAGGTAAGATCATTTTTTTACCGAGGTATTGAAGGTGGATCTCTTTTTTTTCAAAATCAATGATCATTTCGCATTGTTTGAAAAACTCGAGGCCGACCAATCCCAGTATCCGTATGTTCTTGGCATTCTCTATATGACCCAGGTTCACCAGGTCTGCCTCGATCGCTGCGTAATGAAAAGTGCCGAGTGAAAAGTTTCTTATATCGGTTTTCACCGTTGGTACAGAAGATCCGGTAATTCCTGTCTGCTCCGCATCACTGATTTCCCTTGATGGATAGTCACGGAAATAGGTAACGTTCAGTACAAGCCCTGGCGCCCCGGTGTCAAGAATAAAATTCCCTTCAATATTGTCAACCTTTGCCTTGATCACGATCAGGTTTCCTGCCCTGCTGAAGGGAATAATACAAGAAGGTGAATCTGTGGAGATGTTATATCCAGTTAGAGGTGGAGGGGGGATATGGTTGATGCCATTCCCGTCCATACCGTTTACAAACGGTAACAGGTACAGCAGGATGGTATGTATGATAAACCGGGGCATCAGGTGAATGCCAAAGATAATGGCAGTTATTTCAAACCAAAACCCCGTATGTTGAATGGTTGATAAGCTGTTTAAACGAGCGATGAATTAAATGTGTTAACAATCATCAGTCATAGCCTGGTATATTCAAACCGAGAATGATGTCTCTTTTCGCTACTGATAATCCATTTTGTTTTTTAACGGTCAGCAAACCGCTGCCACATCTTTTCCCTTCTGCGCTCCTGATATCAGTTGTAACCAGCGGGTCATCGCTGAAATGGTAATCGTCAATCCAGTATTCATTCAATCCAGGTTCTTTAATGGTAATATGAATGTGTTGCGGGTTGGTGCTGTTGGGATATGACGCAGGCCTGAGTGTATAAAATTTGTATTCTCCTTGTTCATTCGTCCGCATCCAACCCCTGATAAAACCATGACGTTTTGCCCAGCCTTGCTCATCACCTTTCATTGGATAGATTCCCGCCTGGTCGGTGTGGTAAACATATATCACCACATTTTTTGCAGGCGTTTTACCATCTTTTTTATATACGATACCGCTTACTTCGATTTTTTCACCTGCATCACTGAAATCAGGCAGCGTATCGATATATGAAAGCTGGTTGAACGGTATGGGGGATTCGTGAATGGCTTCGCAACCTTCACATCGGCCACGTACTGTTCTGTTCTTTGTTTGCTGTTGGCTGTTACTATCTGAACACGCTGTTATCATCAGCAGCGCTATAAGAGTGGAATGAATGGTTTTCATAATCGTCATTTCGATTTTGCGTGGTGAATCAATCGTTAACCTAACGAATTCATGCAGTACAGGGACAATAATTTTTACCAGGGCTTGTGAAAACAGTATGACCGGTAGAATGGTTACAGCCAGGTTGCGACTCAAAGCCCGTTAGGGGTAAACTGCTAAAAGGAAAATTCCTGAAGCGTTGATAATAGCCGGAGAGATTTTCATGTTCACTATTGCTCCACAGTTTGGGCTGCTTTTTCTTTTGCTTTTCCAAGGTCCTGTGCGTCCGCAGTTGGTTCATCCTGCTGCTCCTTAAGTCTGGGTACGAAAGCCAGTTGGGTGTATACTGCAAAGTGGTCAGAACCGTTTTTGGGCATACGTCTCATACCCACCAGGCCAAAATCTGAAGAGCAAAAGATATAGTCCAGTGGAAATCGTAAGAACCAGCTTTTTGCAGAAAACGTACTGTAAAAACCGCGGCCCCTTCTTGGATCAAGTAAACCGCTTGTCTTCCTGAAAAGCGTGGTTGTTCTGCTCCAGGCCACATCGTTTAGATCGCCGAAGACGATACAGGGTATTTTGCATTCCCGCACCTTCAGTGCAACTTTCATTAATTCTTTATCCTTTGCGGTTGCATAAAGATTTTCTCCGGGAACCGGGGGCTCAGGATGCAATCCATACAACTGAACTGGTTGCCCGGAAGGCAATTCAAGGATCACATCGATGGAGGGAATATCATTTTTAACCAGGTGGACCACTTTCCCTTTTACCAGTTTATGTTTTGTGTAAAACAAAAGGCCATAAGTGTTCCCGATCGGTTCCTCCAGGTGATACTTATAGGTGGCTTTTAATTCTTCCAAAGCTTCCGCCCATTGTTTGTCGGTCTCAAGGAGAAAAATGATATCCGGATCCGTTTCCCTGATCTGGGCCAGCATCTTTGCATACTCCCTGTTCTCCTGGTAAACGTTTGCCGCAAATATGCTGAGAGTATCCCCGGTCCCCGGCTTCACACGTTTCATTTCTCTCCGGTTCAGGAAAGTATAAGGTGATATCTTAAATACGAGGTAAACGATACAAAGGCAAAGCCCGATAAAACAAAAGGTATAAAAAGGTTTTTCAAAAGGGCCATAATAAAGCCACAGTGCAATTACAGGGACAATAATGGACAGTTTTTGTAACCTGGGGTATTCAAGGATACGGAATACCCAGTAACTTCTGTGGATCATTGAAATCACCACTGATAATATCAGCAGGCAGCTTAATATGCTTAGTGCAATCTCCATATTCAGTTCTGTTCATGAAAGGATTATGCCAAAGCTTTATTACTCTGGCAGTTACTACCAGATCACCCAGTCGTTTACGAGGTTCTCGGTTCTTGATGTGGGCTTTTGCATCCCTTTCGTTAATTCAGGAACTCTTTGCTGCAGGTAAGTTTGCAGCTCAATTATGGTGATTTTCCCGTCAGCATTCATGTCTGCTTTTTTCTCTTTCAATCCCTGGATAAAAGAATAAGTGAACACTCCATTGGCCCAACTGTCTCCTTCAAGAGCATATTCTGCAGCGCCGGCTGCTGAGATGATGTTGGCACCTGAATTTCGCCGTATGTCAGAAAAAAGTTCGTTGAATAAACCCGCAGTTGATACAACTTTTGTTTTACCGAGACTGATCCCTTTGGTATTGTAAGTGGTTACTTTTCCATCGTCGGATACGACCTGTGTAAACGAAGCATCATCTTTATCCAGTTCGCCGCTGTGACATGCATCAAGCATCAGTAAACGTTTACGTGCGGTCATCGTGTCCATCAGGTCTTCCAGTTCGTTGTACGGCATTCCTTTAGAAGCAGGA
>JAKFCK010000315.1:0-5660 GCA_036676685.1 Chitinophagaceae bacterium
TTTCCTCGGTAACCATACTCTTGCTTTTCACCAGCGTCCGGCAATTTTTTTCCTTGCAGATCTTCAGGATCTCGTCAATGGCCCGGGCAGCATTTTCAGCCCACAGGAGTTTGCCGCCGCGGCCGGTGAAATGCCGCTCAAATTCTTCCAGTTGCTGATCAAGCGTTTCTATAGCGCGCCACTTGATGTTTTTCGCTCGTTCCCTCACCAGGTGCACGTCGTTGAATTGTTCCTTCCCTTTGGGCACAGCATTGTTGTACCTGCCGATATTAAAATTGATCGTGCGCCTGTGTTCCAGGTCGGCGGCCTTAATAGTGCTTTTGGCTAAAAAAGTTTCAGATGTTTGAGACATACTGTATAATTACCGGCAGACCAACTATCCCACGATCTTGCCGGGCGTAAAGGTATCTAATCAGGTGCATATGAACCACTTTCCCCGCTTTCACTTTCATTTTTTACTACCTTTTTTTTAGTGTTGAAAAAGCTGTACCCAGGATATCCCTGAGAATGGGGGTGGTAATTTTTTTGAGGTTTATGTTGGTCCAGCCCTGCAGGCCCCACTTATTGGGTACCGGGTAGATCATTTCTTTATCGATGAGGCAAAATACGGACTGATCAGACGGGGATAATTTCACACAGGCCCTTAAATTTTCGGGGGATAGGGTTGCAAATATTTTGCTGCCTACACGGAAGGAGGTCTTTTCAAAATGAGGTTGTTCGGAACTTCCGGGGAATGCAAGTGCTATTTTTCTAAATTTTGCTTCTGTGATCATCAGCTTTATTTTAAATTTCACCGGGCGCCATAGTGGCCTAACAGAAGTATTCAATTAGCCATAATAGCATAAAACATAAGCAATTTTTTTATGTATTGGTAAATATCCACATTTCCACATTGTAGTATTGTTTTTGCTTGAGGATAACTAAAAACTATTAATGTACGCAATTAAGAATATACAATTTACAAACCTCTATAAAGTGAATGGGTATTTGAAAGAATTCAATTTCAGAAAATCCAATGCAAGCCTTGAGGGTACCGTGAGCGTAGACACCATTGACGAAAGGGGAAACCGCATCATGTTCTTTATGGAAAAAAAGGATACGGCATGGCGCATTTTGCCCCAGGAGCTTCCCGATTGGATCATAGAGCAGGAACCCAACCTTGATGAGGCATTAAAAGCCGAATTGGGCGGTTGATTACTTTATCACTCCCAATTCCTTTCCCACTTTTGTAAAGGCTGCTATAGCCTTATCTAAATGTCCGGCCTCGTGGGCAGCACTTAGTTGCACCCTTATACGGGCCTGCCCCTTAGCCACTACAGGGAAGAAAAAGCCTATAACATAAATACCTTCATCAAGCAACCTGGCGGCAAAGTTTTGTGCCAGCACGGCGTCATACAGCATGATCGGTACAATCGGGTGGTCACCCGGTTTAATATCAAAGCCCGCTTCCGTCATTTTTGTGCGGAAGAGTTTTGTATTGTTTTCAAGTTTATCCCTTAACTCGGTTGTAGAACTCAGCATATCTAACACAGCAATAGAAGCCCCTACGATGCTGGGGGCGAGGGTATTACTGAACAGGTAAGGACGACTCCGCTGCCGCAACATTTCGATCACTTCTTTTTTCCCACTGGTAAATCCGCCACTGGCACCACCAAGGGCCTTGCCCAGGGTACCTGTAATGATATCAATTCGCCCCATCACATTACGGTATTCGTGCGTACCCCGGCCGGTTTTGCCGAGGAAACCGGAAGAATGGCAATCATCTATCATAACAATAGCATCATATTGGTCTGCCAGGTCACAGATCCTATCTAACTGTGCAATGGTGCCATCCATGCTAAAAGACCCGTCTGTAGCGATAATACGGGAACGAAGATGGGCGCTTTCTTTTAGTTTAGCTTCCAGGTCTTCCATATTGTTATGGTCATACCGGAAGCGCTGGGCCTTGCATAACCTTACGCCATCAATAATAGAAGCATGGTTGAGCGCATCACTGATAATGGCATCCTGGTCGTTGAACAACGGTTCAAATACCCCCCCGTTTGCGTCAAATGCTGCTGCGTATAAAATGGTATCTTCTGTACCCAGGAAATCAGCTATTTTTTTTTCGAGCTCCTTATGAATATCTTGTGTACCGCAAATAAAACGCACGCTGCTAAGGCCATATCCCCGATGATCCACTGCTTTTTTTGCGGCCTCCAGCACCTTCGGGTGCGAGGAAAGCCCCAGGTAATTGTTGGCACAAAAATTCAACACGGTTTTCCCGTTCACCACGATCTCGGCGCCCTGGGCGCTGCTGATGATACGTTCGTTTTTAAAAAGACCCGCAGTTTTAATTTCTTCCAATTCAGTATTGATACGGCTGGTAAAACTTTTATTCATAACAGTTGTGATAAGGAGTGAAAATTATCCCGCAAATCTAAATGAAAATTCCAGACAGACTCTTGTTCTTTGCCAGAGCTCGCCAACCGGCACCCTTTAATATGCTGATTAAATTTCCAGGGTTCAGCCAGGCGGTTGTTAAAATAGTTCTTCTTTTTTTAACAGGCGGCCAAACATATATGTAACTTTTTAAAAGTATTTTCGTTCTACTTCTAAAAATCCCCATGCTGCTTAAAAAACAAATACTGCTTTTCTACCTATTGGTCGTAATATCAGCGGGTGTTATTATTGCGGCGGAGCAGCCCCCGGTCGTTCCGGTTCCCAAAAAACCGTTGAAGTGCTGCAAGGCCCCGAGAACTTCAAAGCCTGACCTCAGCACACCACCGTTATATTACATCACCGAAGGGCTTTTCCGGTTAAATGCATAATTTTTTATTACAGTGCTGTAACTTTCGCTTAATGATGAGCGTATAATATAAAACCAGGCTGATCATTTACATTTATTGCCGAATTAATTTATGACCGAGAGAGAGTACAATAGCTGCGTAAACCTGTATGCAGACAATGTTTATAGGTTTATCCTTAAAAACCTGCGCAATGAGGAAGACGCTAAGGACGTGGTGCAAAGTGCATTCGAGAAACTTTGGGTTACCCGGGAGCAGGTGGTAAATGAGAAAAGCAAAAGTTATTTATTTACGATCGCTTATCACCAGATGATAGACTTCATCAGGAAACAGAAAAGGATCTACCTGAAAGACGAATTTGGAGAAATGGCTATGGGTTCCGGAAATATTCATCATAACGCCAAAAGGATACTGGATGAGGCACTGGGCAAGTTGAGTGAAACACAACGGAGCCTGGTGATGCTGAAAGATTATGAAGGTTATAACTATGCCGAGATCGGGGAGATCACCGGCCTGAATGAAAGCCAGGTAAAAGTTTACCTCCACAGGGCCAGGTTGCAGCTGAAAGCCTACATCGTGAAAGTGGAGAATGTGATATAATGGTGCCTTCGTGCATCCCAATGAACCGGGAGGTTCAAAAACAACAACAAATAATGAATATCAACCTCGATAATTATGAATCCTTTTTTCTTTTGTATGTAGACAATGAATTGTCTGCAGCAGAGAGAAAAAGCGTGGAAGAATTCCTGGGGAACTATCCTTACCTGCAGCAGGAAATGGACCTGTTTAAAGAAACTGTTCTACCAGTGGAAGAAAACAGTTTTGCCTTTAAGGCGGGTTTATTAAAGCCGGTTATGCCTGAAGAATTGTTGCAGGAAAATTTGCTGCTTCACCTGGATAATGAACTGGCCGGGGAACAAAAACATCATTTAGAAAACCTCCTGCTCAAAGACGATAAGCTTCAGAAAGAATGGGCGCTGCTGAAAAGAACAAAACTAGAAACGAATGAAAAGGTTGTTTTCCCGGATAAATCTATGCTTTACCGGCACGAGCGCGGAAAGCTGGTGGTAGGAAGATTTGTAAGATGGGCTGTGGCTGCAGCGGTTATTGGAGCGGGGATCTTTGTAGGGATAAATTTTTTGAATAACAATGTTGGTGTTCCTCCAGAATTAACCGTAAAGACGGATCAGCCAGGTCCTCCGGGCGTTCCCTCTACCGCGGAAGCTCCCACTAACAACACTGCAGTTGTAGCAGGTACAGCGGGGCAAAATGTGGAACAGTCGTTATCTTCCACGCCGGCAGTGGCAGCGCTTGTAAAAGAAACGACACACGTGAGCAGGAATAATAATATTCAAAAGGATGCGCCTGGCAGTAAACAGGATATGGTAACATCGAACAGGCAAAAAACCGCGATAGAAAAACCCGTGGAGCGCAATCAGCGGGAGCGGATGGTAGAGAAAACTGAAAGCGGCACAAGGGAAATGGCAAGGATTGAAAAGCCAGGCACCAATGACAGCCGGAACAGTATGGTTGTGGCCAGTGTGAAAAATAAACCCGTTGTGCTTGAGGATATCAATATTCAGCCGGTAGAAAATCTTTTCGCAAGAAATGCTTCTTTTGATGCAGATGAAAATAGCGACGACCACATTTTTATGATGGATGAGGATAAAGTGTCCCGAACCAAAGCCGCAGGATTCTTAAAAAAGATTAAAAGAACCGTTGAACGTACCACTAAAATAAAACCAGGCAACAGCTTAAAGATTGCCGGATTTGAATTTGCAGTAAAATAATCACATCACATAAAAAGTATATCATGAAAAAGTTTACCCTTTTATTGGCCACCGTATTGCTCTGCCAGTTCGGCTTTGCCCAGGAAGACAGCGCAAAAGTTACCGTATCTGCAGATACCACGCAGCCAGCATCAAAAAGTGACACCATCCGCATCGGGAATATCCTCATCATAAAAAAGGGGAAAAAAACTTCGGATGATGAAGGCGATAATGTCAGCGTAACCATGGGCAGAAAAAGTTACGAGCAGAAGAAACCTTCGAAGATCAGCACCAACTGGGGCGTACTGGATATCGGTTTTTCCAATTATGACGACCAGACAAATTATGCCAACACCGGCACCTACCTTGTCAACCAGCCTGGCAGTCCCGCGCTTGGAAAAAGTGATTTTAAATTGCGCACGGGCAAAAGTATTAATGTAAATATCTGGTTTTTTATGCAGCGGCTTTCATTAATAAAAAACCATGTTAACCTGAAGTATGGACTGGGCCTGGAGTTGAATAATTATCGTTATAAATCTTCACTAAGTTATAAAGAAGGCGGGGTGATCCCGTACAGCGGGGGCCAGCAAACCAATATGCCCTTTGTCTTCCGCGATTCAATTACATTTAGCAAAAACAAACTGGCAGCAGATTATTTAACCGTTCCCTTTATGATCAATTTTGCCAGTAACCCGCATAGTTCCAAAAAAGGCATCAGCGTAAGTTTGGGAGCAAGTGCAGGTTATCTATACAGCCAGCGCAACAAGCAAAAAAGCGACGAACGCGGCAAGGATAAAAATAAAGGCGAATACGACCTCGAGAAATTTAAGCTTTCTTATATAGCGGAACTTGGCCTGGGGCCTGTAAGGTTATACGGAAGTTACAGCCCGAAGTCAATGTACGAACACAGCATGGATATGCGGCCGTATACACTGGGTTTCAGGTTTAGCAACTGGTAAAATCTTCTCTCTCTTTCATAAAACCTTTGCCTGCGCGGAATTATTTCCGTTGCAGGTGAAGGCATTTTTATTTGTACTATTTTGCACACATGCAACAACGCTGGTCCTGTAAAAATAAAATCCCCTCTTTTGCTGCTCCGTTCCGG
>JAKFCK010000316.1:0-2379 GCA_036676685.1 Chitinophagaceae bacterium
ATCAACAGCCGCGTAGTAACTTTGCCGGCAATTATGACAGGTGATTCACAAGCGCGTAATAATAAGCAGGTTGCCACATGGTTACTGGTCTGGGTTGCCATGATCATTGTGCAGGTGGTGATCGGGGGGATAACAAGATTAACCGAATCCGGGCTCAGCATTACAGAATGGAAACCCATCACCGGGGCACTACCGCCGATGACAGATGCCGCATGGCAACTGGAATTTGACAAATACCGCAGCACCGACCAGTTTAAATACGTGCACCAACATTTCTCCATGGGAGATTTCAAATTCATTTTTTTCTGGGAATGGTTTCACCGGTTGTGGGCCAGGCTCCTCGGGGTGGTCTTCCTTGCCGGGTTTATCTATTTTGTGGTAAAGAAAAAATTCAGCAAAGACATGGTTGTTCCCATGATCATACTTTTTGTGCTCGGCGCATTACAGGGCCTGGTAGGATGGCTGATGGTGAAGAGCGGACTGGTACCTGAAAAATTTTACGTCGGGCATGTGGAACTCACCACGCATTTGATCGCGGCAACCATTTTACTATTTTACACGGCATGGTTTGCCTTCAGCCTGTTGCCTGCCATGCGGGAGAAAGTAGAACAAAAAAACATCCGGCCTTATTTATATTTAATTTTTTTACTGTTATTTTTCCAGCTTGTTTATGGTGGTTTTATGGCGGGCCTGAAAGCGGCAGCCAGTGCACCCACCTGGCCGGATATCAACGGGAGTTTTATACCATTCGATCTCTTTGAGCTTTCACCGTGGGCAAAAAACCTGGTGGATAACCCGATCATGATCCACTTTATTCACCGTTCACTGGCATACGGGCTTCTCCTGGTCGTGTTGTTATATTTTTTTCAATCGAAAAAGATCATTCATCACCGCTTATTTACCAATCTCAATAACCTGTTCCTTGTTTTGTTTCTCACCCAGGTACTACTCGGCATTTTAACGGTGCTGAATGCAACAGATAAAATGTCCCTGGTGTGGCTGGGTGTTGCACACCAGTTTGTGGCCATGTGTATCGTGCTGTGCGGCGCGGCATTACTGCAACTTTCCATTAGACCATTGAGGCTGCCGGCTTAAATTAGTGCTGCAAATTAATTTGTAGTATTTTTAAGCAACGGCTTTTTATGAAACTACTGCTTCGCAATATTTTTTACTTTTTCCCCGTCCAGCTTTTTTTATTGCATTTCAGGAAATACCAGGTGTTGCTGTTATTCTGGTATATTCTCGGGAGCACCATCAACAGTAATTTTCTTAAAAACTTTGGTGCGGATGCGTTGTTCTTTGCGCCCGAATACCTTGGCTCGGTGAATATGCTTAGTGCTTTTATTACGGGTATGGCCTGGGGGGTGTATATTATGAGCTGGAACATCACTACGTTTATCCTGCACAGTAAGCGGTTTAAATTTTTGGCCACAACCAGTAATCCCTTTTTAAAATATTGTATCAACAATGCCCTTTTTCCTATCTTATTCCTGATTTTTTATTTTATAAAACTGGCCAGGTTTGACAGCTATAAAGAACTGATGAGTTTTAACGAGATCGCCGCTATCATTTCCGGGATCGTGCTGGGCATATTCATATTGACTTCCATTTCTTTTGCCTATTTTTTTGGCGCGGGCAGAACAATCAGCAGGAGTATGGCTGCCATTATCGGCAACCCGGAGTTGTTTAAAAAAACCTTTCGCCAGCGGGAGATCCTCACTGATGATTTTGGGTTGAAGGTGAACTACTATCTTTCTGCAGCGATGCGGTTGCACAAGACCCGCAATGTGGGACATTACCGGCAGGATTTCCTGGACAGTATATTTAAAAGGCATCATATCGCAGCCATTGTTTGCATCCTGCTGGCTTTTATCTTTTTAGTTATCGTTGGTTTTTTCCTGGAAGTACGGGTTTTTGAAATGCCCGCGGCAGCCAGCATACTTATCTTTTTTGCGGTGATGATCGCCTTCATCGGGTCCCTTACATACTTCCTGCAAAGCTGGAGCCTGCCAGCTGCAATTTTACTCTTGCTGGTCATTAACTTCCTGCACAGCAAAGACCTGATCGATCTGCGGAATAAGGCCTACGGGTTGGATTATACAATCAAAGAAGGCCGGCCATCATACAACAGGCAAAACCTGCAGGCGCTTTGTGATTCCCAACAGCTGGCAGCCGACCGGGCCAATATGTTGCAGGTATTGCAAAACTGGAAAAACAAACAAACTGTACCAAAACCAAGAATGGTGCTGATCAACGTAAGCGGGGGAGGACTGCGTAGTGCCGCGTTTGTGATGAACGCCTTGCAACACCTGGATAGTATCACCCGCGGCAAACTGATGCAGCAAACCATCCTGATGAGCGGGGCCAGCGGGGGGATGC
>JAKFCK010000317.1:0-4207 GCA_036676685.1 Chitinophagaceae bacterium
GGTTTTGTCCCCGATGATAATGGTTTGCGTGGCAAATCCAACGTAAGAAAAAACAAGGGATGCAGACCTGGTATCAACCGTGATAGAATAGGTACCGTCTGCTTTTGTTACGGCACCTCCCTTTTGTTTATCGGCAAGGATATTCACGCCCTGCAGCACAGTTTTGGCAGCCTGGTCGGTTACCTTTCCTGTGATCACTTTTTTTTGTGCGAACACCACACTGCCATAGAAGAGAAATAACAGTAACAAGCATTGAAACTTTTTCATAACAGCAATTTAAAAATGTACAATCGTTTTAGTATAAAAGGTTAAGCAGGAGGTTTTCAGCATCGTCTCCTGCGAGTTTTTTTACCTGTGTTACACAGTCCCTGCAATCATAGCGCACCGCAGCTTCCATTAATAAGGCATACCCATCAGCATAATCAAAAGGCTTGATCTGCGGCCCTTCCCATTCTTTCTGTTGCAGCAGGTATGGTTTTAAAACTTCAAATGCTTTTTTTAATGATTTGCCTGAAGGGCTGGTATAGGACCAAAGGTCAAACCCGGTTTCCTCAGCCATCTGCGCAATGTTGAAAAATGCATTCATTACAAAACTGGTATAGTGAAGAGAAATGGTTCGTTCCATTTCTTTCGGAAATTTTCCATTCGCATCCATTTGGTTATCCAGCCGGTCTGCAGCATTTGCCACAATTTTTTTCGCCTGTTCTTTATCCCCGGTAAACAAGGCCATAGATAAACGTTGTGCATCGTACCAGGCACCGTGGTTGTTCCGGGCTTTCATTTCTTCTATGCCGTTTTTACTTGTTTGCATCCATATTAAAAAATCCCTGAACCATTGCTGCATCCCCAACTGGTCTTTTTGGGTCCAGCTATTTGAGCCGTTCAATAAACCGATGGCATCGATGAGTTTTACAAAATGGCGCGAGTCGATCAACCCTGCTCCCCTGCCGGTGTTCACCCCTTTAATGGCCTGCGCAAAATTTAAGTTGGGATTCATGCGGGTGGCCGTATCCAGGAACCACACCCTTACCAGTTCTCCTGCGTGATCTGCATATTTTCTTTCTCCCGAAAAATAATATGCCAGGGCAAGGGTATGCACATCAGCACACAGTTTAGGCATGTATTCTTTGTCTTTATATTCTTTGACTTCCGGGTTGGTTTGACCGTCTTTCCTTATGTAAGGCAGGCCATCGGCTTTGGCCGGATCCGGCCAGTTATAAGGTGCCAGGCTCATGTAATCATGTTTATCGCCGCTTGGTGGAAGATGCTTCTTTTCCATTACACTTACCGGTCCAAACTGAAGTGCCTTGTCCGCATCTTTAAGGAGTTGTTTGTATGCGGGCATAATTTCCGCGTCTTTTGAATAGACCCGGCTCCTGTTTTTTTGCAGGGTTTTGATATCCATAACAAAGACCCCTGGTTTGCCTGGCTGTTCAAAGGCGCGTGTTGCCTGGCAGTTCGTTAGCACAATTCCAATTAAAAAGAAGAACAATATTTTTTGCATTACCGGGCTTTAAGGATTGATAAAAATTGTTTTTTGTAGATCAACATCCGTCCCCTTTATGATCACTACGTAAATCCCCGCAGGCACTGTGGCGATCATAATGTCTGTGTTGATAAAACCGACAGGCATGAAGAGGTTCTTTTTGGCGATAAGTTTTCCATTCATATCGTATAACATTACATCGCCCATGGTGGGTTTTACGGAGTACACCCGTACAGTAAGCGCCCTTGAACTGCTTTTAAAGGCGTTGATGTACTGTGCGTCACTGCCACCAGCAGGAAAAATGGTTAACCTTCCGTGCACATATGTGATATTGTAATTGGGTGTGGCCGCACCCGTTGCAGTTACCGGGTAGTAGCCGGGTGCAGATTGAGCGCCGGCGGCGGTATTGATAACCGGTGCAGGGCTCAGGTTGGAAACAGTTTCCCCCATCACAAAACCGGTGTAAGTGATCCTGAAATCGGGATTCGGTTGCCCGAAGATCTTTGTGCTGTCATTCACCCTTATAGTGAGAGGTACTTTGTTTACCGTCAATGTCCTGGGTACGTCCGTTGCAGGGAAGTAACCGATACTGCCTGCCTGGGATGCTGTAATGGTTGTCGTACCCGCACTTACAATGTGCACGGTATTACCAGTTACAGTGGCCACTGCAGGGTTACTGCTGGTAAAGATGATGGGTATGGTATTGTTCGTGCTGCCGGCAGTTAATGTAAAATCTGCACTGCCGTAGTTCCTGGCAGTAAGCGCTGCAAAGGTTATCACCTGTGTTTGTCTCGGTAGTACGGTCATTGTGCCGTTTACCATCATGATGGTATAGTTGGCGGCTGTGGCGCCCGTGGCCGTGATGGGGTATGTACCCGGCAGGGAAGTTGTTCCCGCCGTGGTGCTCAAACTAACCGGCGTCAAAAGTACCGCCGCGTTTTCTCCATTCACAAAACCACTATACGTTGCCGTTAGTGCAGGATTTGCCTGCCCTTCAAATTTTGTTTTATCGTCTGCTGTTATGCTGAGGGGAACTTTATTTACAGCCAGTATTTTAGTGATGTTTGCTGCGGGATAAAATCCATCGGTCGCCTGGGAGGCAGTGATGTTTGTGGTGCCTGCTCCTGTAATATGAATGGCTCCGGCAACAATTGTGGCCACCGAAGTATTGCTGCTGGTATACACGATCGGCTGTGCCGTGTTCAGGCTGGTGGCACCGCCGGTAAAATCTGCATCTCCGTAATTCTTCACGGGAAGATCGTTAAATACAAAAGGATCTACCTGGGGGATTGCTCCTGCACTAAAAGCTCCAAAAGCGGATACTGTAGCCAACGCGGTATTCGCCACGTTGTCGCCTGGCCCCAGCGGTACACTCCATAGTGCACCGGTATTTTGAATAAGGCCGATATCTGTGCCGGGTAATGTTGTAAACGTGGAGCCTTCCAGTGCTGCATTCCAGTTGATCCCCAGGTCTGCATTTCCATTTCCGGTCAACCGGGTAATATTCCATACGGCATTTACTACGGTTTGTTTTTGTAAAGCGGTAAAAGCAGGCCCGTTTACAATGCCGTTAGTAGTGATCCCTTCAAACACAGAGAAAACAAAATCGGATGCGGTCGCCGGGTTGATCGTTACAGGCAGGTAATGGGTTGCCGTACCTGTGGGTATAGTTACAGTGGTAGCAAGGCCGTCGTATTGGATGATGCTTTGTGTACCGGTGGTTGTGTTGTAAGCCGTTGCGATATAATTCGATGCGTTGAATGTACCGTTGATCGATGCCCCGGACATCACGTGCAAAGTATCCGTTACGCGCAGGCTCATTTTGGAATTGATGGTAATGCCCTGGCTTACCCACACGCCGGTATTGGTGGTTACCGGTGCATTGATTGTAACGGATCCTGTGCGAACCGAAGTAGCGGTAGAGCCTGTGCTGATACCGAACGGTACAGCAGTGGGGCCATTAATTATGTAGTTGATTCCATCCCAATAGGTCCTGAGGCCAACGCAGGCATTGGCCCCCGTTAAATCAAAACCATCTGGATGGGCGGTTATTAATGTTGCAGGATCAGCTCCCACAGATATCATCATGCCCGAAGCACTGGTCACTATTGGTTTAGAAAGGTACATGGTATCCAGTGTTGGAGAAAACCCTGTTACAATGGTACCCGCCGCAATTCCAGCACCTGTGACTGACTGCCCTCTCACTTCCAGGGGAATACCCATAACCGCTGTCAGATGATAATTGCCGGCAATTGCATTAGCAGTTCCAGGTACTGCCGGCACCTCTCCTACGGCTGAGAAGCCAGCTGCACCCACTAACTGGTTTGCCATCATATTGATTTTTCCATACACGGTAATATGGTAAAATACTGCTATGGTCCTTGTAGATATCACGTCAGCCTTATCTCCAACAATCACCCCGTTCACGTCCATCAAACCCGTTCCGGAAATTGTCTGCGTTTGACTTGAGCCCAGGATCAATTCATTGTAGCCAACTCCGGGTGATGAGAGCGATCCATTTACTGTGATGTTTCCCATCACTACTGTTTGACCCATGAGAATAGTCAAAAAGGTGCTTCCGGCTTCTATCATGAGATTATTAATCCGGTAAATCGACCCATCCGCCGTAAGTGTCGAATTATTTTCCACACTTATATTGCCAAAACTTTTCCTGTTAAAAATTTATTTATTCCATCAGCTTTTACACCCAATGGTGATGGC
>JAKFCK010000318.1:0-6424 GCA_036676685.1 Chitinophagaceae bacterium
ATCTATCGTTTCCCTGAATCCAAATGACATTGAATCGATCACGGTGCTCAAAGATCCATCAACCGCTTCTATCTATGGTTCACGGGCAGCAAGTGGGGTAATTTTATACACTACTAAAAAAGGAAAAGTAAATGCTCCCAGATTTTCTGTTGAAGCTCAATACGGCGTTTCCAACCTGACGGGGAATACAGAGGATGTGTTTAATTCCCTAATGAATACAAAACAACTGACAGATTTTTGGGTGGCTACAGGTTACCGCACACAAACCCAGGTAGATGCTCTCCTGAGGCAATTTCCTTTTGATACCAAGTGGTATAAAACCTATTACCAGGAAAATATACCTACTTCCCAGGTGAATATGAATTTGTCAGGTGGTGCGGGCAAAACAACCTATTATGTATCGGGCAGTTACTTTGAGCAGGAAGGCCTGGCCTATCGGTCAAACTTTGATCGTGCTACTTTACGTTCAAACATCACCTCAACCGTCACTAACTGGTTGAAATTCGGTATGAATTTATCAGGCGGTGTAGACAACAGGCAGACCAATCCTTATGGTTCTAACAGTACCAACAGGGGTATTGCATTACTTGCAGCGCCATTCTATTCTCCTGTAGATACTAATGGTGTAGAATATCCTAACCTGATCCCAGGCTGGGGCAGGTACAATCCAAAATACCTTGCCAACAATATCAAAGGCGATGGAAGAAATATCCAGTTCAACCCTTCTGGTTATGTTGAAATCTCACCGATTACCGGGCTGATCCTGAAAACACAAGCGGGAATGGACGCATATGATTACACAGAAAAAACCGTTCAAATGCCTTCTTTCGTAGGATCTGCCGGTAATGGAAATGTGGCTGAATCTTTTGACAGGGGTATGTTGGCAACAATTACCAATACTGCCGAGTACAGGTTTAAAGTGGGCCAGAAGAATGATATCACTTTGCTTGCCGGGCAGGAATACGTGAAAGGAGATACAAGAGGTTTTACAGGGTCGTCAACCGGGCAAACGGATGACAGGTTGTTGCTGATCAACTCAGGTCCTAACAACAGGAACGCAAGTTCTTACAGAACAGAAAATGCCTACCAGTCTTACTTCGGTAGAATTAACTATAGCTGGGATGCTAAATATTTTGTAGATCTTTCTGCCCGCCAGGACCAGGCTTCGAGGTTTGGTGTGGATAACAGGACTGCCAACTTCTGGTCTGTAGGCCTGTTATGGAAAGCGAAAAAAGAGAACTTCCTTAGCGGTGTAAACTGGCTGAGTGATCTTTCCTTCAGGGTATCAACCGGTACAAGCGGAAACTCTGCTATCGGTGATTATGCTAACCTGGCAACAGTGGGTACCGGCCAATATGATGGTCAAACTACTTTTGGGATAGGTGCGGCAGGTAATCCAAACCTGGGTTGGGAAAGTCAAAAACAAACCACCATTGGAATGGATATCAATTTATTCCGTCGAATCAATTTAACTGTTGACCTTTACCAGAGAGATACCAAAGACCAGCTGTTTAATGTTCCCTTTCCTTATACTTCCGGTTTCTCTACCATACTCGATAATGCAGGATCTATTCGTAACTCAGGTATAGATGTGGAATTTAGTGCAGATGTTTTGAGAACTAAAAAGGCTACTATCACTCCATTTGTTTCTTTCAACTATAACAAAAATGAAGTGACAGAATTGTTCCAGGGCAAAAATTACTGGATCATTCCAAATACGTTTGTTAGTTATGTGGTTGGTCAGCCTGTATCCTATCTTACCTCGATCTGGGCAGGAGTAAATGAGCAAACAGGATTACCTCAATGGTATCTTCCAAATGCTGAAACAGATAAATTTGTTTATGAGAACAGGGACCCATCAAAGGTAACTTCCACATTCAACTCAGGTGCTCTACAACAGGGGACAGGCATCCAGCGTTATGCCCCGTTCACAGGTGGTTTTGGCGTGAATGCAAACTACGGCGGGTTCTACCTGACCACACACTTCAGCTTTGCAAACGGTAAATACCTGATCAACAATGACCGTTATTTTTATGAAAATCCAAACCAGTTCCCCGGCTTTAACCAGTCACAAACTGTGTTGGATTATTGGAAAAAACCAGGTGATAAAACAACCTTCCCGAAATACGGACAACAGTTCACCCAGTTTGATTCCAGGCTGATTGAAGATGCCTCTTTCATGAGATTAAAAGTGTTGACCATTGGATATGACTTCCCTAAAGCTACACTGGCAAAACTTAAAGTGATCAAGGGCGTAAACTTCTCCGTAACCGGCAGGAACCTTTGGACACTTACCAATTACCTTGGCCAGGATCCGGAAGTAGATTCCAACTTAACCTTAGGCGCCAACCCGAATACAAGGCAAATGGCTGTAAATTTGAGGCTTGACTTTTAAAAAAATGAAACTGGTGTAGAAATAAAGATTTTCTTCCAAAAAATAAAATGAAAATGAAAAAAATAATAAAGATAATATTCATTGGGGCTGGTATAACGATGGCGGTTTCCTCCTGCGAAAAAAAGCTGGAACTATATCCATACAGCACAGTTGAACTTTCCCAGTCATTTAAGACCATTGCTGATGCAAAGGCCTGGGATAATAATATGTTTGCCTCCCTCAGGGCCAGGCTTTACGGCATCTATATGTTTTCCCAGGATGTGCAGGGAGACCAGTTAAATGCTTCTATTGATTACGGTAACCGAAACGGTAACCCACACCGTTGGGGAACAAGTTTCCTTGCAGATGATTACACCATCAGGGATACCTGGCAGGGTTACTACTCTACGATGAAAAATGTAAATGCTGCGGTAGCTGGTTACCCGTTAATTACTGCGGCTACTCCGGCTGAACAGTTATTACTGAACCGTTACCTGGGGAACGCGCTAATGACAAGGGCATATCTATACCAGGAACTGATCCTTCGTTTTGCTAAACCTTATGAACCAGCCACGGCTGCTACTGACCTGGGTGTTCCATTGGTGTTAACCTACAAACCAACAGACCAGCCTGCACGGGCAACCGTTCAGCAGGTGTATACCCAGATCCTTGCCGATATTGAGGCTGCAAAACCTTTGCTGGCTCCAACAGCAGGTGTGCAGGGTGCTACCCGTTTTACCACACATTCAGTAAGAGCGCTGGAAGCCAGGACCAAATTGTATATGAAAGATTGGGCTGGCGCAAAAGCCGCAGCTGATGCTGTTATTTCAGCAGGCACATATCCTCTTTATAATACCGCAGCAGGTTTAACCGCAATGTGGAGGGATGACGCTACACAGGAAACTATCCAGCAGGCTTTTGTAAGCAAACCGAATGAACTTGCTAATACCAATAATATCTATCTTGGATTGGTACCGGCAACAGGGAAATTTATCCCCGATTTTATTCCTAGCCAATGGGTGATTGACAAATATGCTGCGACAGACATTCGTAAAAATGTTTATTTTGACCAGAAACTTGTTTACTTCAATGGTACAGATTATCCGAATGTTTGGCTGGTAAATAAATACCCGGGTAACCCTGCTTTATGGACCGGCGCTACTACCAACTACCAACAGGCTCCAAAAATTTTCCGTATCGCAGAATTGTATTTGATATCGGCGGAAGCAGGTGCGATGATCGGCGGCGCGGCAGAAGCAGACGCCCTGGTAAAACTGAATGCTTTGAGAGTTGCGAGGGGCCTTACTGCTCTTACGGGACTTACAGGTGCAGCTTTATTGAATGAAATAAAAGAAGAAAGATTCCGCGAGCTTGCCTTTGAAGGATTCCGTTTATGGGATCTTAAACGCTGGCACCAGGGTTTTGCCCGCACAGCTCCACAGAATCTTAACATCATCCAGGTTGGGCCAAACTTTCATACATTGACCATTGTTGCTGATGACCCTAAATTTGTATGGGCAGTTCCAACAAACGATATGACCACAAATCCTAGTCTTTCCGGACAACAAAACCCGGGCTGGTAAATACCCCGGTTAACAAATTATAAAAATAAACACAGGGCCGTTCCAAACTTTTGGAGCGGCCCTGTTCTTTGTTTTGACGGGACCCTGGTCCCGCTACGGCCGGTCGTGGCACACCAATGACATAAAATCTCACCTGCCGTTCGATTGAACTTTTTTTCCACCTATCCTACATCCCAGCCGCCGGCACCAGCCAGCTTTTAACAGGCAACCATTCCAAGTAGACGTATTACTACACAAGAATAATAGGAACATTAAGTTTTTGTTAACAATTCCCGGTTATATTTGGTTACAAAACAAATTCGCAAGCATGAGAAAATTTATTATGACCTTATTGGTCTGGGGCACTTTTATGTTGTCCGCAGCCGCCCAGGACCGGGTTATCAGCGGCCGGGTGGTAAATGAAAAAGATTCGCCACTGGATGGAGTATCTGTCACGAGCTCCGATGGCAAAGGGGGCACCCAGACTGACAAAGACGGGAACTATAGCATTTCCGTTTCAGCTGCAGCTAAATCCCTGGTTTTTAGTTATGTAGATTATGAAACAACCAGCCGGGCTATCGGCAAGTCCTCCACGATCAACGTTACCCTGAGATCCACAACAGTGAGTATCGAAGAAGTGGTGGTAGTTGGGTACGGCGTTCAACAGAAAAAATCTTTTACCGGTGCGGCATCCAAAGTGGATGCAAAGGAATTCGCCCAATTGGTGACACCTTCTATAGATCGCCAGCTGGCCGGCCGCTCTGCCGGGGTGAACGTAAACGTAAACAGCGGCCAGGTGAATGCGCCTGCCAGGATCCGTATACGGGGTACGAACTCCTTTTCACAGGGATTATCCCCATTAATTATTGTTGACGGCTCTCCTATCACCACCGGTAACCTTGCATTAATTTCCAATTCAAATGGTCTTGGCGATATTAATCCAAACGACATCGAAACCATCGATGTGCTGAAGGACGGTTCTGCTACTGCAATCTATGGTTCGAGAGCGGCCAACGGCGTGATCGTGATCACTACCAAAAAAGGTGTGAAGGGACGCACTGCGCTTACCTATGCCGGCACTATGGGCTTTAGCAGCGCCATGAAGCGGTTTGACGTTTTAAATGCTGGTGAATTTGTAGCTATTGCCAATGAGAAGTTTATCAATGCAGGCCAGCTTCCGCCCGCGAGAATGGATGCCAACGGCACCAATACAAACTGGCAGGATAATGTATTTGTGGATAATGCGCCTTCAACCAGCCATACGCTGAGCGTGTCCGGTGGTTCGGAAAAAACGACCTATTACATGTCCCTGAACTATGCAGATACCCGGGGCATTGTAAGAACCAACCGGAATACCTCTTACAGGATAAGGGCGAATATAGAAAGTGAGGCGACCAAATGGTTTAAGATCGGCAACAACCTGGCCGTGTCCAGGGCAGATGATTTTGACCAGAACAATGGTTCAAATGCCTTAAGTGGCGCTATTGTGGGTGCCATCCGTGCCCTACCCAATGTGCCCATTACCAGCACAACACACCCGACAGGATATAATATCTCTCCTACTGCCAACGCCCTTGGAGCAGGTGGTAACTTACGTACGATAGATGATAACTATACCAATATTGCATTTGTACTGGACCAGAACAGGTACCAGTCTGAACAATACAGGATTTTGAATAACACGTTCATTGAATTGTCCTTGTTGCGCGGCCTGAAATTAAGGAGCCAGTTAGGTGTGGATTACTACACAGATAACAGTTCACAGATCCTTGATCCACGTCATGGTGACGGTGCTTCTTCCGTAGGTGTAATTTACCAGGGCCAGCAAAACATTATGAACACCAATATCCAGAACTTATTAAATTATAATGTTTCCATAGGCCAGCATAATCTCTTTTTCACCGCTGGTCATGAGATACAGCAAACAACCTCCAGGTTTTTTGCTGCCCAGGGGATTAACCTTTCAGATATTTTTTACCTTAAAGAAAATATCATTACCAACACTGCAGGTACGCCTTCAATCAGTGGTAACTATACCAAATCAGCGATTGAATCTTTCCTTGGCAGGGTGAATTATGATTACAAAGGAAAATATTTTGTGCAGGGTTCAATCCGCAGAGACGGGCAGTCTTCACTGGCTGACGGCAAAAAATACGGTACTTTCCCGGGCTTTTCAGTAGGCTGGCGCCCGGTGCAGGAAGGATTTTGGAAGAATGTTCCTTTCCTGAATAAAAACATCTCTGACCTTAAATTAAAAGCATCTTACGCCGTAGTGGGTAACAGGCTGGGAGGTTTTCCTTACCTGAGCACTTACGGTAGCCGTCCTTACGGTAATGTGGGCGGCCTTGCTGTGGCTGTTGTGGGTAATCCCGACCTGCAGTGGGAACAAAGCAAAAAGTACAATTATGGTTTTGAAATGGGTCTCCTGAAAAACAAGCTGACCATCGCCTTTGATTATTTTAAAAATGATATTGATCAATTGGTGTTG
>JAKFCK010000319.1:0-1631 GCA_036676685.1 Chitinophagaceae bacterium
TAATAAAAAAATTATGACCATCCATTCCGCACAACAACAAGTAGACGCCTGGATAACAACCACCGGGGTCCGTTATTTTAATGAACTGACCAACCTGGGTATATTAATGGAAGAAGTGGGCGAACTCAGCAGGCTTATCGTACGAAAGTATGGGGAACAATCATATAAAGAATCTGATAAGGGTAAGGAGTTATCTGATGAAATGGCTGATGTGCTTTGGGTGCTTATATGCCTGGCCAACCAGACAGGCGTAGATCTTACCGAGGCATTGCAAAAAAACTTTGAGAAAAAGTCTACCCGGGATGCAGACCGGCACCAACAGAATGACAAATTGAAATAATTACAACCGGTATAAAAGGAAGCAAAACCAGCCTCGAAATATGCTGACTGCCAATCAAAAAAAAATAACATGAAATATACTATCTCGTTTCTTTTTGTTGCGTTTTGCTTTTCCCTTTCATTGACAGCCCAGGTGCCAAAAAAGGTTATCAGTGGTCCCTGGGCCGGGAATATTGAACTGCGGAACGCCACTATTTGGGTGGAAGTTTCTGCTGCGGTAAAAACTGTAGTCGTAAAATATTTCCCTGTTAAAGATGTAAAAAAGACTAACACGGTTGTTTATAAGGGGGCACTCGGAAACGATTTTAATCCTTTGAAGATGGAACTAAATGGCCTTGATTTTAACACCACTTATCAATACGCGCTTATAGTAGATGGCCAACAATGGACGCCGGGTAACGCCACAACTTTCATAACAAAAGACCTTTGGCAACACCGAAAACCCGCGCCGGATTTTAGTTTCCTCGCGGGGAGTTGTGCCTACTTTAATGAGCCAATATTTGACAGGCCCGGCAAGCCTTACGGAGGAGACTCTTCCATCTTTGAAACCATGGCAAAGACGAAGGCAAATTTCCATATCTGGATGGGTGATAACTGGTACACGCGGGAAGTAGATTACAGTACAGCCTGGGGTTTGAATTACCGGGCTTCCAGGGATCATAGCCACAAAGTGTTGCAACCATTGCTGGCTGCAATGCCACAGTATGCCATTTGGGATGATCATGACTTCGGCCCTGACAATTCCGGTACGGGTTTTATTTTGAAAGCCGAAAGCCGCAGGGTTTTTAAAAACTATACGCTCAATCCCAGCTATGGCGAGGACGGCAAAGGTATTTACACCCGGTTCTCCTACAGTGATGTAGATTTTTTCCTCACGGATGACCGCTATTTCCGCAGCGATCCGCAGATGGCAGATAGCGTAAACGGGCAGTTGTACCCGCAAAAAACATTTTTTGGCCGGCAACAAATGGATTGGCTGAAAAATGAATTATTGAACAGCAAGGCTACATTTAAGATTATTGTTGTTGGCAGCCAGGTGTTAAACCCTTTGAACCGCGGCGAGTGTATGCAGGCCTATATATCGGAGCATACGGAACTGCTGAATTTTTTAAGCGTGCACAAGCTCCCCGGCGTATTGTTTTTTACAGGCGATCAGCATCATTCTGAAGTGATCAGGATGGACCGGCCGGGATTGCCCCCATTGTATGACGTAACCATATCCCCTTATACCGCGGGGGTGAGCAAGGCGCGTGGCGAAAATGAAAAAAATCCCTACCGGGTGAGCAACAGCC
>JAKFCK010000320.1:0-3830 GCA_036676685.1 Chitinophagaceae bacterium
GCCGATCACCTTATCGTTTTCGTTGCGATACAGTCGTTTTGGGCCTGTTCTCAGGTCATTGAAAGCCGCATTGGCCTGGGCCGAAGTGCCTGTGAAGCTGCCTGCGCCTTCTTCTATTGGTTCAAAATCTTCCGGGCGACCCATACTTTTAATGATCGCGTTCACGTCGTCGTCGGTAATGCAGGTGGCGCCGGTCTTTAATCTTTCCTGGAAAAGTTCTCCTATCCTGTTTTCTATATCATTGATGATTTCTTCTTTTCCCTCTTCGTTTGCAAAATGACGTTCCAGGCTGTCCGTATATTGCTTTAAAAGGTCAAAAGCAGTAACTTCTATAGGAACTACCTGCCCCTGGAAGTTTATGTTTATTACTTGTTTCATGGCGTAATAATTGAGTTTTTTTTTGTCTGACCTACACCCTCTCGGATGTAATTCATGGCTGAATGTTGTTTCGGTTTTGTTGAAGTTGAGTACCAAAAAGCATGGCTATACTTTAAATATGGTAGTTGATTAATTCGTTTTTTGTGGGCTGGCGGTCAGCGTTCTCACCGCATTGGCCAGTTCGTTCCAGGTGGCCTCCAGCTCATTATAGAAAGCAGCTCCTTTTTCGGTCAGCAAAAAATACTTTCGTGGGGGTCCACTGTTACTTTCTACCCAGCGATAGGTGAGCAATTCTGCGTTTTTAAGCCGGGTGAGCAAGGGGTAAAGGGTTCCTTCAAAAATGTTCAGGTTGGCCGCTTTCATCTTGTCGATGATATCCGACGGATAGGCCTCGCCCTGCTGAATGATGGACAGGATGCAAAATTCCAGTACCCCTTTGCGCATCTGGCTGGCTGTGTTATCAATATTCATGGCTTACTGTTTTAAAAAATTCATGGCTATACTTGTGATCGGTCATTTTTTCCGCCTGCAGCACCCGGGGCTTTTCCGGAATTCCCTGGTTAACTTTACGCGGCTTCTATTCCCTTTCACAATTCAAAGATAGAAACATTTTAGTACTATGCAACACATAATACCATTTATTTTAAAGTAGCTTGTAGTGTGGTAGATGTAGGTTATTACATAAACTCAACAGGAATAGGTGTTTAGTCGAAAAGTGACCCTCAAAAAAAATTTTTATTTTGGGATAAATGGTAAAATATGTTGATAGGAGGGAACTTTAGAACAGTGTTCTATACATGCTGTTAAATAATATACAAGAACCTGTTTTTGCTTCATACGGGTGTAACAATGGTATTTGCTTTGCCGTTTAGCAGGCAAACCTTCATAAAACTAAAACCGATGAAAAGAATTTTACCCGTTTTGTTGCTTAGCGTTTTGTTGGGTGCATGCGGCAGCAGTAAGAGTTACCTGGAAAGAAGTGATGAAGACAAAGCTTTGCAGGATGCTGTAAAAAAACTCAACAAAAACCCTGCTGATGAGGAGGCCAGATCAGCTTTACCCGTCCTTTACGGAAGTATATTAAAGACCCACCAGGCCCGGATCAAAAGTTATGAGACGGGGTCCGACATCAGTCGCTGGGATAAGATCATCAACGAATATGAATACCTGCAGTCGGCATACAACAGCATTGTAAACTCCAACCCGGCGTTCAGGCTGGTGACCCCTGAAAATTTCAGCACGCAGCTGCTCGAGGTAAAAGAACAAGCCGCAGAGGATTATTACGTTATGGCCGAAACTTACTTCCGGAGATCCAGCCGCGAGGATGCTAAAAAGGCTTACAGTTACTTTAAAAGAACCGAACGATATATCCCGGGGTATAAAGATGTAAAAAACAAAATGCACCAGGCTTATGAAAATGCGATCGTGGATGTGGTGATCAACCCCGTGCAGGACAACAGCTTTTTCTTCAATAGCGGCTGGGGCAACGCCGGTTATGATTATAGTAACGAATATTTTCAGCGCACTTTAGTAAGGGACCTGGCTTATGAAAATGACAATAATAACCGGAACTATGCCGCCAGGTTCTATTCAGACTGGGAGGCCCGTCGCGAAAACATACAGCCGGACTGGCTGGTAGATCTGCGGCTGAGGAATATGGACATTCCCCAACCCACCAGTTATAATAACCGCAGGAGCCGCTCCGCCGATGTGCAGGTAGGTACGGATACTTCCGGCAAACCGGTGTACAAAAAAGTATATGCCAACCTTAATATCACCCGGATGAGTTTTACGGCAAGGGCAGAGATGGACGTGATGATCAGGGATGTGACCTCTTCCCGGACCATCAGTAACCGCAGTTTCCGGGAAGATTATCGCTGGGAGGAAGAACGGGCCACCTATACCGGGGACAGGCGGGCACTTACTTCGCAGGACTGGCAGATGATCAATAACAATAATATCTATGCCCCAAGAAGGGAAGAGATCCTTAATGAACTGTACAGGAAGATCTATCCGCAGGTGTTGAATAATATAAAGTATACGGTGCAGTGGTAGATTTGAAGATTTGGTGATTGGTGATTTGATAATTACGAACTGCACATGCCATGAACAATGAACCATGAACTAAATTGATAATGTGGTGACCTGTGCCGATGGCAATCGGGATTTGATGATTTGATAATCACGAGCTGCATTTCCTATGAACAATGAACTATGAGCTATATTTTACAGGAAAAAGCCGGTGTAATAACCGGTTTTTTCGTTTTGTGGGATATTATATGGTTATTAATTTAGCAGACACCTTACCCTTATGGAAATTATTAAAAGTATTCAAAACCGTATTTATGAAATAAGAGGTGAAAGAGTTATGCTGGATCGCGACCTGGCTATACTATATGAACTGAAACTAAAAGACTAAAGGCGGCCGTGAAAAGAAATATGAAACGTTTTCCAAAGGATTTCATGTTTCAACTCACCAAGGGGAATTACAAATCATTGAGCCACAAATTGAACTTGTAGAAATGACCAGTCCTTTGAGGTAACAAATTCCGTCTTCAAAGCGAGGTGGAGTGATTTGATGATTTAGTGATCCCCATTTAATTATAGGGAAATACCAGCATAAATACCTGATTTTTCGTTTTGTAAAGGAATTTTAGCTGAATATCTTGAGTACATAACCCCGCTTATGGAATTGATTAAAAGTATTCAAACCCGGATCCATGAAATAAAAGGGGAAAGGGTAATGTTGGATTATGATTTAGCCGCACTTTATGAAACAGAGACAAAAATCCTTAACCAGGCTGTAAAAAGAAACATTAAAAGGTTCCCGGCAGACTTCATGTTCCAGTTGACCGCAAAAGAGTGGGATGAAATAACATCGGACGATCAGCCGTTTTTAAGGTCACAGAATGTGACCTTAAAAACGGGTTCCGGAAAACATAGGAAATATCTACCCTATGCTTTTACGGAACAAGGCGTGGCGATGCTGAGCGGAGTGTTAAACAGTGATAAGGCCATCCAGATGAATATCGCGATTATGCGCGCATTTGTAGATATAAGAAAGATCCTGCTCCAGGAAAACGATTTAAAGAATCAACTGGATCAAATCAAAGAACGGATGGGTGAACATGATGTACAGTTAAGCCAGATCTATGATGCTTTGGAAAATTTATTAGATGAAAAAGCAGGTCAGCGCAATTGGGAAGAAAGAGCAAGAATTGGCTTTAAGCGTTGAGGCAACTTTATTTAAACATCACATAGATCAGCCAACTCATCAGGTAAGCAAGGGCCGTCATGTAGACAAACTGGATAACGGGCCATTTCCAGCTACGGGTCTCCCGTTTTACTACCGCGAGGGTACTCATACATTGCATCGCTAATACATAAAATATCAGCAGCGACAGGCCGGTGGCCAGGTCATACACTTTGGACCCGTCTGCCCTGGTGGCCGC
>JAKFCK010000321.1:0-16524 GCA_036676685.1 Chitinophagaceae bacterium
TCTGCAGCCGGACGATGGCGGGATCGGGCAGCTTCTCGGTCGGGGTCTCCGCTTCGTCGACGGTGGGCAGAGGCAGGTCCGTCGCCACCATGTCGAGGCGGGCGCTGTTGATGCTCTCGAAGGTCAGCGGCCGCGGGGCAACATCCTCGGCGTGGGCCGACAACATGTTGGCCGCGAAGGCGGAAGCGAAACTAATCATGGCTAGGCGCATGGGCGCTCTCTGTTGTTCAGAGAAACAAGTCGCAAAGGCCCATGGATTAAACCACCTGCGTTTTCATTCCTGGTGCCCGCCGGAAGCTGCTTTTATCGCAGCAGATGAAGCCGGCTTTTACCTGCAGCCGGAAGGTCCCACCTGGCCTAATCACGGCACCTCGCTGGGCGATGGAAGATTTATAGACCAATACGTGTATGATGAAACAAACCGCATGGAAAGAGCCTATGGGAATTATGCGTCGTATTGTTTGCTGGCAGCGGGCAACGAACCTGCGGGGAAGAACCAGGCAACGTACCTGGCTAAATTTGTAAGATACTGGCAGGCAAAAGATAATCGCCGCGTCTACACGGGAGCGTCAGTAGCTATGAGCTGGCCGCTTTATCCTGAAAGTGATTTTATGATAAAATCAGGGCCAAGAAACCTGAACTGGAACAATACAAGGCCGGAAACGAAAACGGATTACCGCACTGCCATAGAAAAATTTACCATGCCCTATGTTACACACGAAATGGGGCAGTGGTGCGTGTTTCCAAACTTTAAAGAAATAAAAAAATATACCGGCGTAATGCGCGCCAGGAATTTCGAGTTGTTCCGTGAAGACCTGGCAGATCATGGGATGGGGGACCTGGCCGAAGACTTCCTGATGGCTTCGGGCAAACTGCAGGCTTTATGTTACAAACAGGAAATTGAAAAATCCCTGCGAACTAAAAACGGTGCAGGTTTTCAATTGCTCGGCCTGCAGGATTTCCCGGGGCAGGGCACAGCGCTTGTAGGCGTGCTGGATGCTTTCTGGGAGGAGAAGGGATATATCAGTGCAAAGGAGTGGAGCCGTTTCTGCAACAGCACGGTGCCTTTAAGCAGGATAGAAAAATTTGTTTACACAAGCAACGAAAGCTTTGAAGCAGGTATAGAGATCTATCATTTTGGAAAAGCTGATCTCAACAATACGGTTACCTGGACGATCAAAGATGACAAAGGAAAACTAGTCAACGAAGGAAAATTTCCAACTACTACAATCAAAAGAGGACAAAACACTTCTGTAGGAAAAGTTTCAGTGCCCCTCTCAAAAATCAAAGATGCAATCAAATTAAATCTCGAAGTAACCATTCAAAATACATCATTCGCAAACGACTGGAGCTTCTGGGTGTATCCTGAAAATCTACCATCCGTGCAGGGTTTCAACTCGCCCGGAGGGGGCTGGGGGGAGGCTTTTTATACAACCACCCTCGACGCAAAAGCCGAAGCCATCTTAAACGCAGGCGGCAAAGTATTCTTAAACGCTGCCGGCTCTGTGATAAAAGGAAAAGAGATCGTGATGCAGTTTACGCCTGTATTCTGGAACACATCATGGTTTAAAATGCGGCCGCCGCATGTGTTGGGGTTTGTGGCCCGGGATAGACATCCTTTGTTTAACTATTTTCCTACGGACTATTACAGTGACCTGCAGTGGTGGGAGATCGTAAACAAGGCCCAGGTGATGCACCTCGAAGATTTCCCAAAAGGATTCAGGCCAATCATTCAACCGATAGATACCTGGTTCATGAACAGGAAGCTGGGTTTGATTTTCGAAGCGAAAGTGGGTGACGGTAAATTAATTGTTTCCACCGCAAATCTATCAGACACGACCGGCCCTGCTGCAAAGCAATTGCTTTACAGTATTAAAAAGTACATGGCGTCCCCGCTGTTTGATCCTAAAGACGCCGTCCCATTAGCGCTTGTAAAAGATATTTTTCAAACGCCCTCGAAAGAGGTCTGGAGCAGTTTTACCAACGCTACGCCTGATGAGTTGAAACCTCAAAACCAAAAAATAGAACCCAAATAAATTCGTCTACAACGTTCTGATTATCGAAAGACATAGGCGTTATTATATACTTATCAACTTTATCAACTTTGTCAACATTAAATTCTTCCCTCCGCAAAAATTCCGGTACAGGATAGCACATGATAATTAATAAACGCTAATAGCCTAAACTGCATATTGATTGAATCTTAACTTGCACATATGAAATATATTAAAGACTTATGCCGTGTTGCATGCTCCCTGGTATTGATCCAATGTTCTTCCAGTCAAAAAATGACTGTACCCAAAATTCCCGCGAAGGAACAAATTTTGGCAACGATCACACTTGCCAATAAATATTTCATGGATAAATGGCCTGACCCGGCCAAACCGATCTACGTTCCCAGCCGCAGCCGCACCTGGCCAAGCAATATATGGACAAGGGCTGTCTACTATGAAGGACTAATGGCACTTTACAGCGTAGATCAGAAAAAAGCTTATTACGATTATGCTGTGGACTGGGGTACCAAACACAAATGGAACCTGCGCGACGGCACCAAAACCCGTAACGGGGATAACCAGGCGTGCGGGCAAACCTATATCGACCTTTATCTCATTGATAAGAAGCCGGAGCGTATTGATAGTATCAAAGAATCGATTGACAAAATGATGCGCACCGATAAGATCGACGACTGGCATTGGGTTGACGCCATCCAGATGGCGATGCCGGTTTTTGCGCAGTTGGGCGTGCTATACAAGGACACGAATTATTTTCACCGCATGTATGAAATGTATGCCTTCACCAAATATAAACATGGAGATAAAGGGTTGTATAATGCTGCGGAAGGTTTATGGTGGAGAGACAAGGATTTTGACCCGCCTTACAAAGAGCCCAATGGGGAGGATTGTTACTGGAGCCGCGGAAATGGCTGGGTAGTAGCAGCGCTGGTAAGAATATTAAATACGATCCCGAAGGATGAACCCCACTATGCAGAATATTTGTCAGATTATAAAAGTATGATGGCTGCCCTGGTGCCCATCCAAAGAGCCGATGGGTACTGGAATGTGAGCCTGCATGATCCCACAAATTTTGGCGGAAAAGAAATTACCGGAACATCCTTGTTTGTATATGGTATGGCATGGGGGCTCAACAATAATATCCTGGATCAAAAAACCTATTACCCCGTAGTGGCCAAAGCCTGGAATGCAATGGCTCCTGCTGTTCATGCAAATGGATTTTTAGGATGGGTACAGGGAACGGGTAAAGAACCCAAGGAATCGCAGCCGGTAACTTTTGACCGGGAACCTGATTTTGAAGATTTTGGATTGGGATGTTTTTTATTGGCGGGGAGTGAGGTCTACAAAATGAAACGGTAGCAATTATTTATTTTGAATGTTGAATTTTAAAGGTTGAATGTGGGGATGTCGGATGTCGGATGTGAAAGAAGCCGGATATCGAATGTATGTAATGATATAAACTAATTGGGTAATGAGTGTAAGACTGATTGTTTTTCTTTTGCTAATGTCAACCGGCACAATAGCACAAAGACAAAAATATAATTTCAACAGCGACTGGAAGGTTATTGTGAAAGATGACAGCCTGGCATCTTCCAAAGATTATAATGATAACAGTTGGAGAAAAGTTACGCTGCCATGGGCATGGAACGAGGATGATGCATTTAAAAAAGATATCGTTGACCTTTCCACAGGTATTGCCTGGTACAGGAAACATTTTAAACTTCCCGCCTCAGCAAAAGGGCAGAAAGTATTTATTGAGTTTGAAGGCGTGCGGCAGGCAGGCGAATTTTATGTAAACGGGAAATTTATCGGCCTGCATGAAAATGGTATCACGTCATTTGGTTTTGATATCACGGACCTGCTGTTATATGGCGACGCAGAAAATGTGATCGCTGCGAGGATCAACAATAGCTGGGACTACAGGGAAAAAGCGACCAACAGCAAATACCAGTGGGAAGATAGAAACTTTAACGCCAATTACGGGGGGATACAAAAGAACGTTTACCTCCATATCACCAATCCGCTCTACCAGACGCTGCCGTTGTTTTCCAACCTGGGTACCACCGGCGTGTACATTTATGCTGATGAGTTTAATATCAAAACAAATACTGCCAAAGTACATGCAGAATCTGAGTTAAAAAATGAAACCGGCAAACCACAGTTCGTGCAATACGAAGTGCGCGTGGCTGAACAAAACGGTAAGCACCTGGAAACATTTCCTGGCGAAAAATTAACCATAGGTAATGGTGAAACTAAAACTGTGAAAGCAGCGGCAACAATAAGTGGCCTGCAATGCTGGAGTTGGGGATATGGTTATTTGTATGATGTAACCACCATCTTAAAAGTGGATGGGAAGGAGGTGGATAAAGTGGTGACGAAAACGGGCTTCCGGAAAACAACTTTTAAAAATGGCATGATCTATTTGAATGACCGGGTGATGCAGGTGCACGGTTATGCGCAAAGGACCAGCAATGAGTGGCCCGCTATCGGCATGAGCGTACCTGCATGGTTAAGTGATTACAGTAACCGGTTAATGGTGGAAGGAAATGGCAACCTCGTAAGGTGGATGCATATCACGCCCTGGAAGCAGGATATTGAAAGCTGCGACCGCGTAGGTCTAATGCAGGCCATGCCTGCAGGAGATGCAGAAAAAGATGTGGAAGGCGTAAGATGGACGCAACGTACTACCGTGATGAGGGACGCCATCATCTACAATAGAAATAATCCGAGTATTATATTTTATGAGTGCGGTAATGAAAGCATCAGTGAGGCACACATGAAGGAGATGAAAGCCATCCGCGATCTGTACGATCCTTTTGGTGGTCGTGCTATCGGCAGCCGGGAAATGCTGGATAGCAAAACAGCGGAGTATGGCGGTGAAATGTTGTACATCAATAAAAGCGCGAATATTCCTTTGTGGGCCATGGAGTACAGCCGGGACGAAGGCCTGAGAAAATACTGGGATGATTTTACGCCGCCTTTTCACAAAGATGGTGATGGCCCCTTACACAAAGGACAGGACGCAAGCACATACAACCGCAACCAGGACAGCCACGCCAAAGAAAATATCCGGCGCTGGTACGAATACTGGAAAGAAAGGCCCGGCACCGGCAAAAGAGTTAGCAGCGGCGGTGTAAATATTGTTTTTTCTGAAACAAATACACATCACCGTGGAGCAGAAAATTACCGGAGGAGTGGCGAAGTAGATGCATTAAGAATAAAAAAAGAAAATTTTTATGCCAATCAAATCATGTGGGATGGTTGGGTAGACGCAAACCCAAAGGGCATACATATCATCGGGCATTGGAATTATATGCCGGATGTGATAAAAGACATTGACGTGATTGCAGCCGCCGATAAGGTAGAATTATTTGTAAACAATAAGTCACTGGGATTCGGTAAACAAAGCGACCGGTTTTTATTTACTTTCCCTAAAGTGCAGTATGCTGCGGGCACCATTAGTGCTGTTGGTTATGATGCCGCCAATAAAAAGATCAGCGAAACAAAAATTGTAACTGCAGGAAAACCTTATGCCATCAAACTAACGCCCATGGTTAGCCCCAATGGCCTGCAGGCAAACGGGCACGACCTTGCATTGGTAGAAGTTGAAGTAGTAGACAACAAGGGAAATCGTTGCCCCACTGCACTCAATACAATTAACTTCTCACTAAGCGGAAATGCCGAATGGCGGGGCGGTATGGCACAGGGCCCGGATAATTTTATTCTGTCCAAAGTATTACCGGTGGAGTGTGGCGTTAACCGGGTGCTGGTACGAAGCACGACTACGCCTGGTACTATTGTTTTAAAAGCTAACGCCGAAGGTTTACAACCGGCGTCCATTAATCTTGTATCAAAAAAAGTAGCCACATCCAATGGACTGTCTTTGGTGATGCCTGCTGACAAACTGCCTTCCAATCTAACGAAGGGACCCACACCATTGACGCCTTCTTACAAAAACTCCAGGATTGCAGTGGAGATAGCAAAAGTAACGGCGGGGGCTAACAGCGATAGTGGTTATAAAAGTTTTGATGACAACGAATTGAGTGACTGGTTCAATGATGGCACTCTGAAAACGGCATGGATAGAGTATGAACTGGAACGGCAGGCGACCATCACAGAGGTTACCATGAAGTTGAATAATTTCCGCAGCCGCAGTTATCCCATTCGTATTACTGTTGATGGAAAAGAAGTTTTTGCTGGTAACACCCAGACCAGCCTCGGTTATTATACGGCCATTTGCAAACCCCAGCCTGGCAAAAAAGTCCGTATTGAGTTAACGGATGCGGCGAAAAATAAGGGAACCAGCACTATGGTGGAAGTAGGTGGCCAAAAGCTGGATGATGGCGTGGCCAGGGATGACAGCAAGGCAAAAGGAACATTAAGCATCATTGAAGTAGAGATCTATGAGAAGGCGAAAGATTAACCTCTTCTCTTTTTCTATTTTTCTCCTTGATGTTTCTTAGCAAAAAAAATGGGCTAAGAGACTAAAAGATCAAAAGAGGCGAAGCTGGCAGCTATTTTCTTCTCTTTCTCTCTTTTTCTCCTTGCTGCTCTTAGCAAAAAAAATATGGGCTAAGAGACCAAAAAAGTAAAAGAGGCAAAGAGTGGCAGGTATTTTCTTCTCTTTCTCTCTTTTCTCCTTGATGCTCTTAGTAAAAAAAAATGGGCAAAGGGTTTCAGGTTAATGTAGAAACATGAGTGAAAAAAAATAAATTGCGTTATGCTCGTGTTTAAAAAAATAATCATAGGGTTTTTCTTTTTTGTAGCCCTCACCGCCGAAGCACAACATACAGGCAGGGCTAAACAACCCAACATCATTTTCATCTTTGCCGACGACCTCGGTTATGGAGAAATTGGTTGTTATGGCCAGCAGAAAATTGAAACCCCCAATATCGACCGCCTGGCAAAAAATGGGATGCGGTTTACACAGTTTTATTCGGGGTCTTCCGTTTGTGCACCTGCCCGCTCCAGTTTTTTCACGGGCCAGCACACCGGCCATACGCCTGTACGGGGTAACAAACCTTTTCCGCCGGAAGGCCAGACACCGCTTCCTGACTCGGTGGTCACCCTCGCCAACATTTTGCAGCAAAACGGCTATGCCACCGCAGCCTTTGGTAAATGGGGCCTGGGCTTTAATCAAAACAGCGGCGACCCGAATAAAAAAGGCTTCGATAAATTTTTCGGTTATAATTGCCAAAGTATCGCGCATGATTATTACCCGCCCTATTTGTGGGATAATCATAACAAAATAGACCTGCAAGCGAATAATGAAAAAGATTCCATCTATTCTGCAGCATTGATCCAGCAACAGGTGATCAACTATCTCACACAAAAGAACAGTAAACCCTACTTTTTATATCTCGCCTACACGCTCCCCCATGGAGATGTGATCGGTCCCGAAGACGAACGATATAAATATTATGCGACAAAATTTAAAGAGCAGCCATTAAGCGGGAAGGATCTGCAGACAAGGCCGCACAATAAAAGGCCGGAACCGCTTCCGCATGCGCAGTTTGCTGCCATGGTATCCCGCCTGGATGCTTATGTAGGCGAGATCGTGAAGGTTTTAACCAAAACAGGGCAACTGCAGAATACATTGATCATCTTCACGAGTGACAACGGGCCGCACCGTGAAAATGGCGGCGATCCTGACTTTTTTAATAGCAACGGCCCTTACCGGGGTATCAAGAGAGACTTATATGAAGGTGGTATCCGTGTGCCCTTCATCGCTTCATGGCCGGGCAAAATAAAACCGGCTGTTACCGGGCAGGTGGCTGCCTTGTGGGACATGTATCCGACATTCCTGGAACTTGCAGGTTTTAAAACCACCGCACCCGCCGATGGGATTTCAATGGTCCCCACTTTTTTGAAGACAAAACCACAGCCTCAGCATGATTACCTGTATTGGGAGTTTCATGAAAACGATGGCCGGCAGGCCGTACGCTGGAAAAACTGGAAACTGGTAAAGCTGAATGTAAACAAGGCAGATAAAACGGTGACAGAGTTGTATGATCTTGATAAGGATCCCGCGGAAAAATCAAACCTGGTGAACCAATTCCCGGATGTAGTGAATAAGATTTCGAAGATGATGGGGGAGGCGCATGTGTATAACCCCGAGTGGCCGCTGTTGCCAGGGGAGTACCCCCTGTCCCCCTGAAGGGGGAACTTTGCCGGTTATTCTTTAACTAATTGCGAACAGGTCTTCACCGATATGATTGTTCGGCTATGCCGGTCACCTGATGCCGGCTTAATCTGCCCGTTTGTAACGGGACTTTGAAAAACGATAGATGATTATGCTTACTTAAGCAGAATCTGGTTTGAATGCCAGGTAAGTAAAAAGATACTATGCCGCATTTTGTTTTTAGCAGGCATACTTGTAGTTCTGTTGTTCGGATTATATTAATTCAAGGGTAGTGCCCTGCTGTGGTTAAGAACCGCCGGGATATTTGTCACAAGTGACGTGCCTGCGACGTTGCGGCTCTTTACAAATATTCAAATAGCTCCTTTTACCGACACATAATGTTTAACTTAGAGAATGCATCTTTACTATTAAGAATTAAATCTCGTCATGTCACAAACCCGCCAGTTAGCCGCCATCATGTTTACCGACATTTCAGGCTTTACGTCGTTGATGGAAAATGATGAGCAAAAAGCGCATGACATCCTGAAAAAGAACCGTGCCCTGCAGAAACCGGTTATTGAGCAATTTAACGGAACCTGGATCAAGGAATTGGGCGACGGGGTACTGGCTAGCTTTTCCACCGTTTCTGATGCATTGAACGCGGCATTTAAAATACAGCAGCAGTGTAATGCTGCCAAAGATTTCCAGTTAAGCATTGGCATTCACCAGGGCGAAATCGTTTTGGAAGATGGGGATATTTATGGTGATGCAGTAAACGTGGCTTCCAGGATACAAACACTGGGTGTGCCGGGCTCCGTGCTGTTCTCAAAAAAGTGAAAGAGGAGATTCGCAATAAGGCAGAATTCCAAACGGTCTCATTGGGTACTTTTGAGTTTAAAAACGTAGAAGAACCCCTGGAAGTTTTCGCACTTTGCAACCCGGGCTTCACTGTTCCAAAAAAGGAACAGATGAAAGGCAAACTGAAAGGTCCCGGTAAAAAAAGCAATAAAGGGTTGATACTGGTGGCATCCCTTGGTTTGTTGCTGTCTGTTTTCATTTTCAGGAATGCTATTTTCTCTTTGCCCGGAAATGCGGTCAAATCAATGGCCATACTCCCTTTTGAAAATATAGGGGAAGATTCTGCCCTTTTATATTTATCAGATGGTATCCCGGAAAACCTCATTAACCGTTTTTCAAAACTTGCCGGTATTAAAGTATTCGCCCGTTCCGCCACGTTTGGCCTGCCGGATTCTGCCAAAAAAATTGAAAGCCTGCGCAGGGTGTTTAACGCCGATGTAGTGTTGACCGGGAGATTTTCTAAATCATCAGGGGGTTATACCTTGAATTGTGCGCTGGTAGATGCCCGCAATCAAAACCAGTTATGGGGCAACAGTTTTAAATTGAGCATCGATGATATTGCCCGGATGGAAGATTCAATTATTAATTCCCTGTTGGATCCGCTGGAATTAAGTGTAGCGAATAATAATAAAATGCTCCCCGGAAAGAAAAAGATAAACCCTGCTGCATATGCAGAATATTTAAAGGGCCGTTACCTGGCCTATGGCTCTACCCCGGCAGAGACTGAAAAAGCCATTGCGCATTTCCGCACAGCTATCAGCATCGATCCAACATATGCATTGGCTTACGCAGCTATCGCCAATGAAAAAATTACGCAATCTATCTTTTCCAATGCCGGCAACCAGGAAATAATGAATGAAGGAAGAACTTCTTTGGTTGCAGCTAAAGCCCTGGACCCTTCCATTCCTGAAATTTACACAACCGAAGGCGCATTGAAATTTTATTATGAACATGACTGGAAAGGTGCCGTTAACTCTTACAAAAAAGCGTTAGAGCTTGACCCGAATAATGCCATCATTTATATCCGTTACTCGGCTACCCTGGCAGATGTGGGGCAAACCAAGGAAGCATTACCATTGGCAGATAAGGCAGTGGAACTTGACCCCGTATCTATCTCGAGCCTGCATAATCTTGGTTGGGTAAATTTACTGGCGGGCAATTATCAAAAAGCGATTGACGCATTTGAGAAGTCAGTAGAATTGCATCCCACTTTTACGTGGGGGCATATTAAGCAGGCATTCGGGTACATTGCTTTGAAGCAGTTTGACAAGGCCTTACAGGAAACCAATAAGGCCGAAGCGATTTTGAAAGACGGCTGGGGTTCTGAATTGATCCAGGTAAGTTTAATAGCTAACAATCATGCGGCCGGCAACAAAGCCAAAGCCGATAGCCTTATCAATCGTTTCCTGGATTATGCATCAAAAAACACCGTGAAAGACCCTTATGCGCTATCCTGTGTTTACCGCATAAAAGGGGACTATGCGAAAGCCCTGGAGTGGGAAGAAAAAACGGTGCAGCAACGCTCGCCATCTGCCTATATTTTAGCCGTGCCCTTTCACTATATAGGTTATGAAGACTTTTATAAGAGTGAGGGACATCAGAAAATTTTGCGGCAAATGGGCGCGATAAAATAATATTTGGGCGGGGGTGGCAGAAGGAGTGATCCGCTCATATGAAGCATGAGCAGGGCTGATCGGGATATAAGTCTAAGTCCGCAGGCAATCATTTGCATCCAACATTCGATATTCCCACATTCAACATCAAATCACTTTTAATTACCCCGGGGATCTGCTGCTCCGCCCATGTAACCTCAGGACAGTTATCCTTGTCTATTCCATTAAGTTGTGTACCATTCCGATTGTTAGTATAAACCATTGCCATGCGTAAATTAATTGCCAGCCTCGCCTGTTTTTTGATCTTTGCACAAGCTATTGCCCAGGAGGTCCTGGAAACCGGCGGCAAAAAAATGCCCGCCAGCTGGATCGATAAAGATACCCGGCACAAAATTGTAAAACTCTCTGCCCCGTTATCAGGTAGCAGCCTCAGTTTTTATTTTCACAATAACCCTTTCGTAGGCAACGAAATGATATTTTACAATACCAGCCGGCAAAAGCCCGAAGAAGTTACTGACATGCGCAGGGAAAATGCAGGACCGGGTAACATGAACAATAAACAGATCTACAGCATCAACCTGGCAACACAAAAAATTCAGCAACTCACCAGCGAAGCATCCTCCATGAGCGGGGAAGTGGTTTGTAAAAAAACAGGCACTATTTTTTACCAGGTGAAGGACAGTATTTTTTCCATCACGCTGAACAATAAAAAGCCTAAACTTGTTTTTGTTTTTCCTGCGGATTTCCGTTCAGGAATATCCGCGGTGAATGCAGACGGTACACTGCTTGCCGGCTCGCGGGCTACAGATGCAGAAAAAGAGATATTGAAAAACAACCCCAATAAAAGCAGTTACTTCAACCTGATCTACGAGGCTAAATTGCCTAAAACATTATTTACTATCGATGTGAAAACAGGCCGGCTGAATAAAATTTTTACGGACAGCGCCTGGCTGAATCATGTACAGTTCTCTACCACAGATCCGGCCCTGCTCATGTTTTGCCATGAAGGACCCTGGCATAAAGTGAACAGGGTATGGACCATCGATGTGAATACAAAAAAAGTTACACAGATCCATCACCGCACGATTGACCGGGAAATATGGGGCCACGAATGGTTTGGTAAAAATGGTAAGACCATCTGGTTCGACCTGCAGCAACCCCGGGGAGAAACATTTTTTGTTGGCGGCTATGATGTGGCAACCGGCAAAGAAAAAAAATACAGTTTACCCCGCAACGACTGGAGCGTACATTACAATTCCAATGCAGATGAATCCTTATTTGCAGGAGATGGTGGTGACCCGGGTTCTGTTGCTAAATCTCCGGACGGGCAATGGATCAACTTATTTACACCCAATGGCGATAAATTTGATACGGAGAAACTCGTGAACATGAAACACCACCAATACCGGCTGGAACCCAACGTACATTTCAGTCCCGATGGCAAGTGGATCATCTTTCGTGCAAATTTTGAAGGAGATGCGGGGGTGTACGCGGTGGAAATAGCAAAAAGCAAATTAGCAAATTAGCCAATATGCAAATGTGCAGATTATTGGCACATCTGCACATTTGCATATCTGCACATTTTTGATATGCACATCTGCACATTTGCATATCTGCACATTATTAAAAAACACATGAAAAAAAACATCCTACTACTTCTCCTACTTACAATTCTACATGCAGCACAGTCCCAAACGATCTGGCCGGCTTTAACGCAACAAACAAAACCCTGGACAAGGTGGTGGTGGATGGGCAGTGCCGTGGATGAAAAAAGTATTTCCGCTTCCCTGCAGCAGTATGCAGCCGCCGGCTTTGGTGGAACGGAGATCGTTCCTATTTATGGAGCGAAAGGGTATGAAAGCAGGTATATAAAATACTTATCACCCCAGTGGATGAAGATGCTGGATCATACCGTGCAGCAATCCAACAAACTGGATATGGGAGTATATATCTCTGTAGGAACAGGCTGGCCCATTGGCGGCACGCACGTTACTGCACCGGATGCAGCCAGTAAATTGGTTTACCAGGAATATGAATTAAAGGCCAATACACCGCTCGCTGAAAAAATAGTTATTAAGGATAACAGGCAGAAGGATGTAGCCACCCTTAGCGCCGTGATGGCTTTTGATAAGAATGGTAAAGCAACCGACCTTATAAAAAATGTAATGCCGGATGGCACGTTGAATTTTGTGGCACCAGAAGACCTTACTGTTTACGCCATCTTCACCGCTAAAACAAAACAGGCCGTGAAAAGAGCCGCGCCGGGTGGCGAAGGTTTTACCATCGATCATTTTTCTGCTGTGGCCACGGCCAACTATTTCAAAATATTTGATTCTGCCTTCGGCAATTCATCTCATGGCGTGAAAGCTTTTTTCAACGACAGCTATGAAGTGTACAATGCCGACTGGACACCCGCCTTTTTTGACGAGTTTGCCAAACGCCGGGGGTATGATCTGAGAAATTATTTTAACCAGTTCACTTCTGCGTCACTCACGGATACGGTTGCCCGCTTAAAGAGCGATTACCGCGAAACCATGAGTGACCTGATGCGGGAAAATTTTTCATCGGTGTTTACGCAATGGACGAATAAACGCAAAACATTGTCGGTGAACCAGGCGCATGGATCCCCCGGTAACCTGCTGGATCTGTATGGTGCTTTTGACATTCCTGAAACAGAAACCTTTGGCAGCAGCGCGTTTGCGGTGCGTGGGTTGCGACGCGACAGTGCAGATATCCGCAACGTTGACCCCGATCCTTATATGCTCAAATTCGCTTCTTCGGCGGCACATGCCTACCGAAAGCCACTCACCAGTTGCGAAACTTTTACCTGGCTGGGGGAACATTTTAAGACAAGCTGGAGCCAATGTAAGCCCGAGGTAGACCAGGTTTTTCTTGCAGGCGTAAATCATGTGTTTTATCATGGCACCACATTCAGCCCAACGGATGCACCGTACCCCGGCTGGCTGTTTTATGCATCTGTGAATTTTGTTCCCAACAATAGCCTTTGGCCGCACTTAAGTGGCCTGAATAATTATATCAGCCGCGTACAATCCGTTTTGCAGGCAGGCGAGCCGGACAACGAGGTGAAAGCTTACTGGCCGGTATATGATGCATGGAGTAATCCTAAGGGGATGGATATGCCATTAGGCGTTCATTCCATAGATGAGTGGCTGCACCCAACTTCGTTTTACAAAAATGTGAAGGCACTCGACCAAAAAGGATTTTCACTGGATTTTGTCAGCGATAAAATGTTGAAGGACCAGCTGGATCGCAACCTCGTGACGAAGCGGGCTAAATATGCTGTCTACCTCGTGCCGAAATGCAAACTGATGCCGGTAGAAACTTTGCAAACGCTCATCGGCCTGGCACAAGACGGGGATATCGTCGTGATGGAATCGCTGCCGGAAGATGTGCCGGGTTTTAGCAAGTTAGACGAGCAAAGAAAAATCTTTGATCAATTGAAAGCCAGCCTTGCATTTACGCCCGTGTCGGCAGGCATCAGTGAATATAAACCTGCAAAATGGAGAGGGAAGATCATTTTAAGTGCGGATGTGCAGCAAGGCCTGGAACATGCCCAATTGAAAAGAGAAACGATGACTGACTACGGGTTGAAATTTATCCGTCGTCAAATAGCGGGTGGAAAATATTATTTTATCGTAAATCTTACAGGCAAAGACATTGATACTACAGTGGCGGTGAATGCGCCTGGTGCTAACTGTTACATGATGAACCCATTAAATGGAGTAACGGGTGGAAGGACAATCTATACGATAAATGGGGTGAACCATGTGCGGTTACAACTGAAGTCCGGTGAATCCCTGCTGCTGAAGCTGACAGATAAAAAGGAAACCGCACCCGAATGGCAGTACCGCAACGTAAGCGGGAATGCTGTCTCACTTAAAAATAACCCGTGGACATTACAATTCAAAGATGGCGGGCCTGCAAAACCTGCTAATAAAAAAATGAAGAGCCTGCAACCGTGGACAAGTTTTATTTCGGATACGGCCACGCAATCGTTTTCCGGTACCGGCGTATACAGCACGAGTTTCATTATCAAAAACAAAGCGGCAGAATATCTGTTGGAATTGGATAAACTACATGAGGCGGCAAGGGTAATTGTGAATGGCAAAGACGCGGGATTGATCTGGAGCCTGCCGTATGAATTAAAGATCGGCAAGTACCTGAAGCAGGGAACGAATACCATCAGCATTGAAGTAAGTAATTTAATGGCCAACCGGATCCGGAATATGGATCGAAACAAGATCAGCTGGCGGAATTACCACGAGATCAATTTTGTGAATATTAATTATAAGGGATTTGATGCGGCGGCATGGCCTGTCCAGGTATCCGGCCTGGGCGGGGACGTGAGGTTGACGCCGTTAAGGTTGAGTGGATTTTGGAAATCTTCCCCGTAAAGAAGTGGTTTCACCCCACAATGCTAAGGAGATTTCACGCAAAGATGCATAAGAAAGAATTTCACGCAAAGACGCAAAAGGAAGCTTAGAAAATAAAGAAGGTTCAAATTCCTTTGCTTCTTTGCATCCTTTGCTTCTTTGCGAGAAATCTTAATATCAAATACCATGGCTAAACAAACTTCAAAACAAATTTTTTCCCTTGTACTGCTTGCGGTACTACCCTGGTTTTTGTATGCCCAAATAGGAAAGCGCTTCCCTTCCGAACGTAAAGAAGTTATCGATCCTGTGACAGGAGTTAAACTGCTTTTTCTCACCAGTACACCCGGCGGTGATTCAAAAATTTATCAAACCCATAACCAATGGACAAGTGACGGCAAGTGGCTGATATTTCGCTCTAACCGTGCACGAAACGAAGCCATGGCGGTGAACGAACAATCCGGCGACATAGTGCAGGTAACAGAAGGCGGGTACACGGGTATGTTGAATGTCGGTAGAAAATCAATGTTATTATATTTCATGCGCAGTGCTGTGCCGCGAAAGCCCGGTGATACAACACGCCGGAGGAACAGCGGGCCGTTGCAGATCATCGAGGTAGATCTTGCCCGTGTTTTTGCAGACAGCAAAGCAGGACAGATGAAAGCTCCCGGTGAATACCAGCGGGTATGCGGCACAATCCCCGTTGAACTGGAAGGTGGAGGCGATATGGCCCTGGATGCTGACGAAGAATGGGCGTATTTCCGCGTAGGAAAAAAAGCTGCAGAAAAACATTTGACGGCCGGGGTAAAAATTGAAGAAAATTTCGGCCCGCGGAATATGGGTGCCGGGCCATCAGGTATTGCCGCGATGAATGTGAAAACCGGCGAAGTAAAATATGTTGTTTCGGTTCCCTTCCAGGTGGGACATATTCAAACAAATCCCTGGGTGAATGGAGAAATTATTTTTTGCTGGGAGACCGGGGGGAAATCCCCGCAGCGCACCTGGGTCGTGATGGCGGATGGCAGCGGCCTGCGCCCGTTATACCCTGAAGCTTCATACGAATGGGTTACGCATGAAGCGGTAATATCCAAAGATGAAGTGGCAATAGCGATCATGGGTCACCGTAAGATACCCGGCAGCAACAAAAATGTAGAAGCCGGAACTGATGTAGGTGGTGCCAATCCCGGCCAGGATCCAGCCTGGGGGCCATCCGGCACCAGGGAGAAGCCGACGGGGCTCGGTATTGTAAACCTGCGGACAAGGGAAATGAGAATTGCAGGACAGACCAAAAGTGGAAGTGGTTTATGGCATGTGAGCGGCTCGCCTGATGGAAGATGGGCAGTAGGGGATGATTTTGCGCGGGACATTTACCTGGTCGACAGGAACAGCGGCCAGATGATGTTATTGTCTTCGGGGCATAAAACCACTGCATCAGATCATCCGCATCCTACGATGAGCCCGGATGGTACAAAGATTCAAATACAATCCGCCATGTTATCTGCCGATGGAAGATCTATGAATATTTGTAT
>JAKFCK010000322.1:0-8517 GCA_036676685.1 Chitinophagaceae bacterium
GGCATCGCCGTGTAGCGGACGCTGTCTTTACTCACTACCGTCAGGTTGGCCATAAGGGCAACGTCTGTGGGTTGGTAATTATAGCGCCCGTTATTTGGATTTTTTTCGACGCTGTTCAAAATCATATAACCATTACCATAGTAGGCTGTATCACCTTCGTGTAACTCCACGATCTTGAACTGGGCAGTATCTGTTTCCTGTGTATCATTAAGTGCATAGGAAACATAAGTGAACACATCTTTATACAGGTAGGATTTGGTATCGGGATTACTACTCATGTTATTATCTTTCATGAGGTAAACATCAGGTTGCAGTTTAAACCGCTCTTTCACTACGCGGGAAGCATCCTTTCTTTCAAAATTAAGCTGGTAGAATTTCCGTCCTTTTTCATGCCCTGCCGAATCATTGTGGTAGGTTACTTCGTATTCTCCCATAATCGTAGGCACATCCCGGATGAGCGTAAGATTTTCCCTTGGATCGTCCTGTTCTTTGGTCATGGGATCAGTGCCTGCAGCAAAGTTGATTCCGTTCACCATGCTGCTGCTGATCACTTTTTTATTGCCCGATGATATCAGCATGCCGATAAGCATAAGAGCAAATCCTGCATGTGCAATGGATGCACCGCCACTCATGACTTTACCTTTCAGCACGATCCAGATGTACATCGCATTAGCTACCACGGCATAAATAGCGGCAAAAAGTGCCACATAAATGGCTCCAAGAAAACCTGCACCCTGTTTATAATAAGTGATAGGATATACGATAACTGTGATGGCAGTGATTACAGCCGCAACAAGGGTAGGGATGGCGATTTTTTTCAACAGGTAATCCCTGCCCGTGCTCTTATATTTTAAATATTGGGTGATTGCTGTTAATAAACCAATCAGGATCGCAATCAGGGCCGCAACCTTGTTGTAAGAAAATTCCACATCTTCCGGTGGTGCTATGGTGGTGCCAAATGCGAAGTTAATCACCGGCACCGAGGTTTTGGCACTGATAAAAAGCGCGCTCAGGAAAAAAACCAGTGAACCAATGAACATCCAGAATTCCCGGGAATTGGTATTTTCCTCCTGCTGGATGGCCGGAATCCTCTTGTAATACAAAGCCAGTAAGAACATTGAAGGCAAAAAGAACGATATTACGAAAAGGCCTATCATTACGTTGATGGCCTTGCCCGCTTCCGTAAATGAGTGCACAGATGTATCTCCCAAAACTCCTGTACGGGTAAGGAAAGTGGAATAGAGCACAAAAGAAAAACTCAGAAAGGCAAAAAGATAACTTGCCCGCAGGGAATGGCTGGTAGATTTATAGACGAGCATAGTATGCAAACCGGCGATCAGTATCAGCCAGGGAACCAGGGAAGCGTTTTCCACAGGATCCCAGGCCCAGTAACCGCCAAAACTTAAAGATTCGTAAGCCCATTTCCCGCCCATCATGATCCCTACGCCAAGGATGGCCGCGCTCATCAACGTCCAGGGTATGGCTGGTTTTACCCATTCTCCAAAACGTTTTGTCCGGATTCCGGCATATGCAAATGCAAATGGGATGAGGGTAGAAGCGAACCCGAGGAATAAAACCGGGGGATGTATCACCATCCAGTAATTGCGTAAAAGGATATTCAGCCCCATGCCGTCCTTCACAAAAGAAAGGTAGTCGGGTTGGTTAAAAATGGGGGCGTTAATCTCGTTCCGCGTCAGGGTAAATAAGCTGTTGCCGATCCTCACATCAAAAACATAAACCCCTAAGATCATCATCAGGAGAAAAACCTGCGCCATGTTTACAACGGTCATTACAGGGGATTCCCAGCCTTTCACCATAACGCTGTTCCTCCTGAGTACTATCACGGCGCCTAAAATGCCGTGACAAATTGCCCAAAGAAGGAAACTGCCTTCCTGGCCCTCCCAGATGCAGGCCAGAAGGTATTTGCTTTCCAGCTCAAGCGATGCGTGCTTATAGGCATACATGTATTCATACAGGTGGCTGGAGCAGATGTAAAAGATGATCGAAAACACCACTACAATACCGGCGAGTTGGGTGAAGAAAAACCCACGGGCAAACCTCGTCCATACCTGTTGTTCGGCCGGATCTTTTTTACCGGAAGCAATAAAGTAGGCGATAGTGGCAAGAAGCGAGGCGAAAAAACTAAGTATGACAAAAAAATGGCCAATCTGGCCGGGAAGTAAGTGTTCTCCTATAAAATTCATTACAGCATAGTTGGTTTGCAAAAATTAATAAGTTGTCGTTTCATTTACACTTTTCTGGAGTTGTTCCTTGTCATCCTTGTATTTACTTGGACACTTCAGCAATATCTCTTTGCATTCAAAATGATCTCCCTGCATTTTTCCTTTCATCACGATACGCTCACTTCTTTCCAGGTCGGTGGGTTTGCTGTTGCGGTACACTACTTTCGTTTGCCCCCCTAGGCTGTCGATCGCATGAAAAGCAAGATAATTAGGGTTATTGATCGGGTCATATTCTATCGGCAGGCTTTTGTCAAGCTTCGCGATCAAGTGCACGTATTTTCCCTGTTTTTGCTTCGCAGAATTTACCGTGTCGTAAGTAGAAAAATCAACTGAATAAGCGAGCAGGCCGACAATGAGGGCTGCTATTCCTACAAGGATAATTATATGTGTTTTTTTCATACCGTATGGAATGGTTTTATGTCCGGTTAAATAAAGATCGAAGTCAAACAGGACGATGACTAAATGCTATTTGGTGACCCGGTATTTCGGTTTTTTATTTTCAGCGCAAAGTTAACTTAAAACCGGTTTGATTAAGAATTTATACTTGTTTTTTTAACAGGCTCTGAATAGGATTGCCTTTATATTTGCAAAAATTTATCAAACCACGCACATGGCCGATTTGACTCACTATGACCCCAATTCTGTTGGAAACCCCGACAACAATATTTTTGGCTTACCCAGCACCGAAGAAGAAGCCCGGTTGGTTATTCTCCCCATTCCCTGGGAAGTTACTGTAAGCTATAACTCCGGCACTGCGCGTGCGCCTGAGCACATTCTGAATGCCAGCCTGCAAGTGGATCTTTTTGATCCGGATATTACAGATTCATGGAAACAAGGTTTCTACATGCGGGATGTAGATAAAAAGGTATTGACCAAAAGTGATTACCTGAGAAAAGAAGCTGAGCTCTACATCAACTATATTTCCCACGGGGAGATTGTGGCCGAAAACAAATTCATGTGTAAGTCACTTAAAGAGATCAATGCTGGTAGTAACTTTTTGAATAGCTGGGTTTATGAACAAACCAAAGAACTGTTGGAAAAAGGAAAGCTGGTGGGCCTGCTGGGCGGCGACCACAGTACGCCATTCGGCTACATAAAAGCTATTGCAGAAAAATACCCTGACTTTGGTATCCTGCAAATTGATGCACATTGCGACCTCAGGGACGCTTATGAAGGTTTTGTTTATTCTCATGCGTCCATCATGTATAATGTGTTGAGAGAAATTGATGCTGTGAAAAAATTAGTGCAGGTGGGTATCCGCGATTTTTGTGACGAAGAACTGGACTATATCAACCAGAGTAACGGGAGAGTAGTTACTTTTTTTGACAAGAACATCAAGGAACGCCAGTACGAGGGAGAAACATGGAGAGATATCGTAGATGATATCGTTTCCCATTTGCCGGAAAATATCTTTATTAGTTTCGACATAGACGGGTTGGATCCCAAACTTTGCCCTCATACCGGAACACCCGTCCAGGGTGGTTTTGAAGCCGAGCAGATTTTTTACCTGCTGAAAAAGGTACACCAGGCAGGTAAACGGATCATCGGGTTTGACCTGAACGAAGTGGGCGTGAGCCATAATGAATGGGACGAGAACGTAGGCGCAAGGATATTATATAAATTATGTAGCCTTACCATAGCGACCAACCCTTCCTGATGGCACCTTACTGTATCCGGATACCTAATGAAAAAGCGGCCACTTACAAAGTGGTCACTTTTATCATCAGCCTGACCAATTTTAGCGCCTTCGTGTTTGTGATGTTGAGATCCGGCAAACCCTTGACCACCTTCTTTTCTGCAGGGCTGTTATTCAGCTTTGCATCCGTCTTTATTTTTGCAATTCAGCATTACATCGCAGGCAAACAAAACCTAAGGCCAGCAATCCCCCTTTTAATTTCTTCCCTTTGCTGGATATTAGCCGGTGTTTTATTACCGGGTATAGCCCTGCTGATTTTTTCCGTTTTCAGCCTCTTAACCATCAAACCATTGGTTATTTTTTTTGGTGAGGAGGGCATCAGCTATCCCTCCCTTCCCCGAAAGCTGATCTTGTGGAAGGAAGTGGATTTTGTGATATTGAAGGATGATATTCTCAGTATTGAATTGAAAAACAATAAGCTAATCCAGTACACCCTTGACAAGGACATTGCCGATTCATTGGATGCCGCAGCATTTAACAGCTACTGCAGCCGCCTTTTGGTAGCCTGAATTACCCATTCCCTACCTGCACTCTGCCTGGTTCAATTTAAAAAAACTAATTTTGCGACTTATGGAACAGTTGACAAAGTCCCCGTTTATCTTATACTCTGACGGGGAAGGGAATATTTTTGAAGATACCAGCCTTTATGTAACCGGCCGTAGTGGATGGGATGCCGTACCTATACCCACGGACGAATGGATAGCGCTTCCGGAAGGAGGCCAGTTGTATGAACTGCCCGGAAGGCGGGGCATTGGCATCGACGTGCAAACCGGCGAAATGCGTATTTGCGAACTAGGATGGGCCGTGGCTGCTTTTATTCCACCAGCCCATACGGGTTTATATATGGCCGCATACGAAACCAAGCAGGATGCGCCCACGCTTCCTCTATTTTGCTACACTGCTGCCGGCTGGCAGAACGATAACATTTTTGTTCCTGCGATAAGGATAGAAAAAGACGTGCGGCAGGAAAGCGAGGGTTATGATGACGGGGAAATAGAAACCGGGGCCGAACACTTGTTGGAAGTTTACCCCCACAACAGGTTGGTGCAGCATTTAATGGAAAATTGCTGTATGACCTATACCTGCCCCGCTGCCAGGAATTTGTCCCTCGGCCGTTGGGAATGCCCTGTACCGGTATCTCCTGCATGCAATGCTAATTGTATCGGCTGCATCAGTTTTCAGCCGGTAGAAGAGACGATCGTAAGTACCCAGGACAGGCTTACATTTAAACCTACAGCAGAAGAGATCGTTGAATTCACCGTACCGCACCTTGAAACAGCTCCCTTTCCATTGGTGAGTTTTGGGCAGGGCTGCGAAGGTGAACCCCTGCTAATGTGGGAAACCATCCGTGATGCCATCGTGGAAATAAGAAAACATACGGCAAAGGGGAGTATCAATATCAACACCAATGGCAGCAAACCTGATGCTGTAAAAATCCTTTGTGAAGCCGGCTTAAACAGTATCCGGGTAAGTACAAATTCGGCGAGGGAGCATATTTACACGCCCTATTACCGGCCGAATAACTATGTTTTTGCGGACATAATAGAAAGCCTGAAAGTGGTGAGGAGTTTTGGAGGATGGACGAGTATCAATTATTTCGTTTTTCCGGGCATGACAGATAGTATCGAGGAATACGAGGCCTTGAGGAAACTAATCAGGGACACTGATCTTTGCATGATACAGTGGCGGAATTTTAATATAGACCCTGACTGGTACCTGGGGAAGATCGGTGTGACGGATACAGGGGAGTGTATGGGCGTAAAACAACTGATGGAATTGATCCGGGAAGAATTCCCGAACCTGAAATTCGGCTATTTTAATCCTTCTATGGAAAGGATCAGGGGTAATTTTGAAGAAGATTTTGCTCATTAGGCTTCTTCAGGCAAAAAAAGTCACCGGGTGTAGAAAAAAGGCCTCATAAAATTGCTGGGATTATAGATTTCAAGGAGTTTTATTTTGGCACAGATTTTAACATTTACGCTGTTATATTAAAACCTAAAACAAAACAACATGAAAAATTTTCTCAGAAGATCCACCGGCAAAATTTCTATGGTTTTCGCATCAATGTTATTAACCCTGGTGACAGTAGCACAGGAAACAAAAAAATTGGATATAGATATCGATACAAAATCTGACGATTCCGGTTTTTTTATGCAACCCTGGGTATGGGTAGTGGGCGGAGCGGTATTCATCCTGTTATTGATCGCTCTCTTGAGGGGCAACAGCAATAAATAGTTTTTTGTTCAAAATTTATAGTACGGAGAGCGCCCGGGTTTCCGGGCGCTTTTTTTTATAACCACCACGTTTTGTTATTTATGCTCACCAAATACCTTTCTTAAGGTATCGGCGATCTCCCCCAGGCTGCAATAATTTTCCACCGCTATTAAAACAGCCGGCATAATATTCTGCGTGCCGCTTGCTGCAGCCTCAAGTGCTGCCAGGCTTTCATGGACCCGTTGAGGATCTCTGCGTTTTTTTAGCTGGTTAAGTTTGTCAATCTGTTCTTGCTGGATGCTGCTATCTATTTTAAAAGAGGGTGTTGTATAAGTTTCTTCACTTTTAAATTTATTTACACCCACAATGATCCTTTCTCCTGACTCCACCTGTTTCTGGTGTTCGTAAGCACTGGCTGCAATTTCGTCCTGTATAAATCCCTGCTCAATTGCGGCCACGCTGCCCCCCATCACATCAATTTTTTCAATGAGCTGCCAGGCTGCATTTTCAACGGCGGAGGTAAGTGCCTCCACGTAATAACTACCTGCGAGCGGATCAGCCGTGTCCGGCACACCACTTTCAAAAGCCACGATCTGTTGGGTACGTAAGGCAATTTTTGCTGCTTCCTCTGTGGGAAGGCTCAGCGCCTCATCATAACCGTTAGTGTGCAGGGATTGTGTGCCGCCCATAACGGCAGCGAGTGTTTGCACAGTCACTCGACTGATATTGTTCATGGGTTGCTGGGCGGTAAGGGTACTGCCACCGGTCTGTGTATGAAAACGAAGCATCATGGCTTTTTCATCCGTGGCACCCAGTTCTTTCATCATTACTGCCCACATTTTCCTGGCAGCGCGAAACTTAGCCACCTCTTCAAAAAGATCGTTGTGGGCATTGAAGAAAAAGGATAGCCGTTTGCCAAAAACGTCTATATCAAGTCCTTTTTGGAGTGCCGCCTTAACGTAGGCTTTACCGTTACTAAGCGTAAAAGCAATTTCCTGCACAGCGGTGCTGCCCGCTTCCCTGATATGGTAACCGGAAATAGAGATAGTATTCCACTTAGGTACTTCTTTACTGCACCATTCAAAAATATCGGTGATGATGCGCATACTTGGTTTAGGCGGGTAAATGTAAGTGCCCCGCGCAGCGTACTCTTTTAAAATATCATTTTGAATGGTACCAGTGAGCCTGGCGAGATCTGCACCTTGTTTTTTAGCCAATGCCACATAAAATGCAAGCAGGATAAAACCTGTAGCATTGATGGTCATGGAAGTGGAAATGTCTTCCAGTTTTATTCCATCAAACAACCTTTCCATATCTTCCAGGCTGTTGATGGCCACACCGACTTTTCCTACTTCACCGTCAGCCAGTGGGTGGTCACTATCGAACCCGATCTGGGTGGGAAGGTCAAAGGCAACGCTTAAACCGCTGACTCCCTGGCCCAGCAAATAGTGATATCTTTTGTTGCTTTCTTCTGCAGTGGAAAAGCCGGCATATTGCCGCATTGTCCACAGCCTGCCCCGGTACATTGATGCCTGCACCCCACGCGTATAAGGGAATTCGCCGGGTGCCGGTTCTTCCTCTCCGGGCAGGTCGGCAGCACTGTACACCTCTTTGATGGGAATCCCCGAACTATTGACATTTTTTTTACCGGAAGACATGATAAGATTTTTAATTGGCTAAACAGGCAGTTTACTTCAGCAACTTTTTTGCTTCAAACTGGATCGCATCCAGCACAATAAGATTAAGTTCCGCGTTTTGTGTCATGCTGTACTCCAGTATCCTTTTGCTCAGGTCCAGGGAACTGGAATTATGATCCAGGCCCGCTGCAAGTTGATTGATAATATAAATATTCTGATCTTTTAATTTGGTCACCGCATTCCATACTTCTTTGCTAACATAGATCTGCTGGCTGACGTTATATTCATATTCTGATTTTAGCTCTTCAAGCATACGGTTATGCATAGCCGCTGCACTTTCTCCAAAGGAAGTGGTGGAAATCCTGCTGACCAGGTTTTTTAACCCGGCTCTTTCTGCATAAAGGGTAAGTCGTTCGTAAGCCTGCAGGCGCAATTTCAGGGTTTCGTTATTTATACCCAGTCTCTCCCTCATTTCGTCCTTCATTCCTTTAAATTCTGCGAGCAACCAAGCTATGGCTACCAAAAACATAAAAACACCGGCAATCGTGATGTGTAAACTGGTAACTTCTAATAAGATCATATGGTTTGTTTAGGGTGCAAAAATAGCTACATTATCCATTCTAAATCTTAACATAACAAATTCCTGTTTTCGCAAGTAATGAGTGCTTCCGGATTTTCGAGGCCGGGCACCTGAACGAGGATGCGGTCAGCCTCGTCGAGATCGCCG
>JAKFCK010000323.1:0-8516 GCA_036676685.1 Chitinophagaceae bacterium
GGACCTGATCGGGCAGGCGAGGAATTTTTACCTGTATGCAGCGGAGCTGATCAACCAGTCAGCTACAACGGGAGCCACACCTGCAACGGAAGACAGCCTCGCTTACTTACGACCAGAAAGGGAATATAAAAATCTTTTGATCGCGGAATTACCCAACGGCGACTGGGGGCAAACGATCTTACGCCAGTTTTTTTATAGCGTTTATTCGCAGCTGTTATATACAAAATTATTTAACGGTAGTGATTCGCAGCTTTCCGCCATTGCAGAAAAATCGCTCAAAGAAGTAACCTATCATGTGAAGTGGAGCAGCGAGTGGGTATTACGGCTGGGAGATGGTACAGAAGAAAGCCATCAACGGATGTTACTGGCTTTGGAAAATTTATGGGCATACACCGGTGAATTTTTTGTCCCTGCAGGCTATGAAAAAGATTTAGTGGATGTGGCACTCTTAAAAGAAGAATGGGAACAAAAAGTTTCCGCGGTACTCAAAGAAGCCACCCTCCCTCTTCCTGCAATAACATATATGCATACCGGTGGCAAACAGGGTACACATACCGAACACATGGGATTTATCCTGGCAGACCTGCAATACCTGCAAAGAACTTACCCAGGCGCCACCTGGTAAATAACGCCCCCAACCCCTGAAGGGGGCTTACGAGAAAATGAACAGAACCGGGTATAATATTATACAATCAGCAGAAGAAGAAAAAATCTGGCAGCTACTGGGAACCGTATGCGATCCTGAGGTACCGGTACTTTCTATCTTAGACCTCGGTATTGTAAGAGAAGTAAAAATTATTGAAGGCCAGCCAAAGTCCCCTCCAGGGGATTTAGGGGTGCAGATTGTTATTACACCCACCTATTCCGGTTGCCCTGCAATGGATGTTATCAGTATAGACATCAGGTTAAAACTTGCAGAACACGGCTACAAAAATGTAAAAATTACATCTATACTTTCTCCCGCCTGGACGACGGATTGGATGAGCGAAGAAGGAAAACAAAAACTAAAAGCTTACGGTATTGCGCCACCGCAATACGCGTCCGATAAAAACAATCCCGAAGCACAACTGATCGAATGCCCCCAGTGCCATTCACACAACACAAAACTCCTGAGCCAGTTTGGCTCTACAGCCTGCAAAGCTTTGTACCAATGCAATGATTGCAGGGAACCTTTTGATTATTTTAAGTGCCATTGAGCAATGCAGCCTTAAAATCAACGTTTAGAAATAGTAACTTTAAAGCTTCATATTTTTACCCATGGACTTATCGATCTATTTTGAAGAAGCCGCGCAGGTACTTTTTGCTTTCGTAATTGGCGCAATCATCGGCCTGGAAAGAGAATTCAGGAGTAAACCTGCGGGCTTCCGTACGATGATATTAATTTGCGTGGGATCCTGCCTGTACACCATCCTTTCCAAAGAAGCGGCCATTGGCAGCACAGACCGCATCGCCAGTAATATCGTGACGGGTATAGGTTTTATTGGTGCCGGTGTAATATTTAAAGAAGGTATCTCTGTAAACGGCCTCACTACTGCTGCATTGATCTGGATCACGGCGGCTCTTGGAATGGCAATCGGTTATCATAATTACACCATCGCTGTTGTGGTATCCGCCATCGTGGTGATCGTACTTTTTATCCTGGAGCCTGTGCAACGTTTTATTGAGCGTTTTCACAAAGTAAAAGATTACAGGATCCGCTCAGCGAATATCGGGCCCGCATTTAAGAACGAACTTGAAACATTTTTTAAAAACAGCAAAGTAGATTTTCGCTGTGTGAAAGCTGCCAAAGAGAATTTTGAAGTGTTATATTTATACCGCATCAGTGCACCGGACCGGAACTATGATAAAGTGGAAGATTTCCTGATCAGGCACCAGGATGTAAAAAGTTTTGATGTATAATTTTTTTCATTAACGTACAAACAGATGTCAGCCATTCTTTTCGAAACCAGGGAGCAGGTGAGGATTATTACATTAAACCGCCCGGATAAATTTAATGCCTTTAACAGGGAGATGGCACTTGAACTTCAACACGGGCTGGATAAAGCAGGAGCAGATCAACAGGTAAGGGCCATTTACCTCACCGGTAATGGCAAAGCATTTTGTGCTGGCCAGGACCTGGGCGAATTAGTGGGAGAAAATCCCCCGGGTTTTGAAGTGATCCTTGCGGAGCATTATAATCCTATCATCACCCGTATCCGCAACATCGAAAAACCGGTAGTGTGTGCCGTAAACGGTGTTGCAGCCGGCGCCGGAGCTAATATTGCGCTGGCCTGCGATGTTGTGGTGGCCACAGCTTCGGCGTCCTTCATCCAGGCTTTTAGTAAAATCGGTTTGATACCAGACAGCGGTGGAACTTTCACCCTGCCAAGATTAATTGGTTTTCAAAAAGCAAGCGCGCTCATGATGCTAGGTGATAAAGTCCCTGCTGCGGAAGCAGAACGGATCGGCATGATCTATAAAGTTTTTGCGGATGATACCTTTGCCGGTGAGAGTTTTAAAATAGCTGAAACACTTGCACAGATGCCAACTAAAGGCCTGGCCTATACGAAGATGGCATTAAATGCCTCGCTCAATAACTGCTTATCCGAACAACTACAAAAAGAAGATGAACTGCAATACCTGGCGGCACACACTTCGGATTATGGTGAAGGTGTAAAAGCATTCATGGAAAAAAGGCAGCCGGTATTTAAAGGCGAATAGAAAGCCCTAAATCACCTAAAGGGGACCTTGCACATTCAATTAAAAACTTTATGACGGATACAGGGAACAAAAACTTTGCAGAAAAAGTAGTTGCCCACATGATGGCGCATGACTTATTCAGCCAGTGGCTGGGTATTTCTGTAATAGAGATCAGGGAAGGCTACAGCAAAATCAAAATGACCGTGCGGCCCGAGATGATCAATGGTTTCGGGATTGTACATGGAGGAGTAGCCTTTTCTTTGGCAGACAGCTGTTTTGCATTTGCCTGCAATAACCGGAATGTGTTGTCTGTGGCATTAGACACCGCAATCAACTTTACCAAACCAGTACATGTAGGTGATGTACTCGCCGCTGAATCTAAGGAAATACATAACGGGAAAAGCACGGGCTTGTATCAAATCACGATAAAAAATCAAAATGACCATGTAGTAGCTGTTTTTAAAGGAACCTGTTTCAGAACAAACAAATCGCTGATTTAATACAACAGGAGCTTTGAACTGCCAAATACAGGTAGTATCTTAATGCTACCTAAACTATTTGTCATGAGATCAATATCCTATTGGGCCAGGTACAACCCGCTCACAGCCAGATTTTTCATAATAGTCATAAAGGGAATTTTAATTTGTTTGGCTGTTTATGCCGGTATTTTGTTTGCTAAAATGCAGGTAATTATTTCTCCCCTTGCACTGGTCATAGCAGTATTGGCTACTATCCTTATTTCCATCCTGTATCCGCAGAAGAGAAAAGTTCAAAGACGGGGATTCTACCTGCGCCAAAAACTGTCCGACTTTCTTTTGGCTGCCTGTTCCTTCGTTTGTTTTACCACGATTGCAAATAATTTAGAGTCCGTATCCCCCTCTTCATTTAGCCTTTATGCAAGCGTGCCTGTAACGGAGCCTACTGCAAAACAGGTACTTTCTTCACTTTCCTACAGGGATAAAAATTCACTTAGCAGGCTTGAAAAAAGGATTTTAAAAAAAGAATTTAAACGCAAGTTAGGGGTGTATGCCAAAAGTAAATTAATGGGAAACAATGAAGAAGCGGAAAATGCCGCCCTCATCATCCTTACCATAGTAGCAGCCCTTGGGCTTATGGCATTACTCGCAGCACTCGTATGCGAACTCTCCTGCAGTGGTGCTGACGGAGCTGCGGTTTTGGTGGCTATTTTAGGAACGGCAGCTATTGTGTGGGGTGTAGTGGTGCTTATTAAAAGGATAAACCGTAAACCAAAAAAGAAAGAAAAGGATGTCGGGGTTCCCCCTGCATAAGGAGGTTATTGACAATCTATTTTTTATTTTTGTCAAAACATCTCATGATCTACGAATTCAATCTTTACAAACCCGTCATCGATATATCTTCATTCATTCACCCAAACGCAACGATTACCGGCAACGTGATCATCGGGAAAAATTGTTACATCGGCCCCGGTGCAGCCATCAGGGGAGACTGGGGCCAGGTCATCATTGCGGACGGCTGCAACGTGCAGGAAAACTGTACAATCCATATGTTCCCGGGGGTCACGGTGCTGTTAAAAGAAGGAGCACATATTGGTCACGGTGCCATTATCCATGGGGCCACTATTGGCCGCAACTCACTGGTAGGCATGAACGCTGTAATTATGGATAATGTACAATTAGGGGATGAATGCGTGGTAGGCGCCCTGGCTTTTATCAAAGCAGGCGAGGTGATTCCCGCCAGGAGTGTGATCGTAGGAAACCCCGCAAAAATTGTGAAAGAGGTGAGCGACGAAATGCTCAATTGGAAAACGGAAGGCACCCGCCTTTACCAGCAACTGCCCGGTGAAATGGCGGAGAGCTGGAAAGAATGTGAACCGTTGAGGGCCATACCTGCGGACCGACCCATGCAACATCCTGTCTATAAAACCTGGAAGGAAAACAAATAATTATTTGCGGGTATCTTCCCACACCAGTTTTTCATTCGTCCTCAGTTGTTCAAAGTCTGGAAATTTGCCATCTCCCCTGCCGGTGATCCCGCCATCAGGATGACCGATGAGTTTACATTTGCTATCATACAGGTCGCTAAAAAAATCGCAGCATGGCGGGGTTACATAATACACTGTCTGCCCTTTGTACTGGTAACTATAAACTTTTCTCGGCGGATTCTGTTTTTCCTCGTTTTTGAAGCCCGCGATCATTTGCTGTAAACAGGCGGAAGTGTCTGTTGAAGAGCCTATGGCAACGTTATCGCCAGGGGAAGTAGTTACATTAGTTTTCTTTGGCCCGCAGCAACTTGCTATGATGACGCAAAACAGGAGGAGGGTATTTTTCATAGTTGCAATTTAATGTTTACAGGCAGAATGGTTAAATTTTTCTGACCTTTGCCACCAATGGAAAGATCAAATTTTGTAGACCAGATTAAGATTTTCTGCCGCAGCGGGCATGGCGGAGCGGGCAGTAAGCATTTTTTACGGAATAAATTAACGGCTATGGGAGGCCCCGATGGCGGGGATGGTGGCCGTGGTGCACATATTATCCTTAAAGGCAATACTCAGCTCTGGACCCTGCTGCACCTGAGGTATTATAAAAATGTGCTGGCCGAAAACGGGGGCAACGGCGCAGGCAATAATTCCAGTGGAAAAACCGGGAAAGATATCATTATCGAAGTGCCGTTGGGTACAATAGCTAAAGACGAGGAAACGGGTGAAGTGGTCGCAGAGATCCTGGAAGACGGGCAGGAAGTGATCCTGATGAAGGGTGGACGGGGTGGCCTGGGTAACAGCAACTTTAAGACCTCTACCAACCAGGCGCCCGAATATGCCCAACCAGGCGAAGAAGGCGTGGAGGGTTTCAGGATCCTGGAATTAAAAGTACTGGCAGATGTGGGTTTGGTTGGGTTCCCCAATGCTGGGAAAAGCACCTTACTGAGCAGTATAACAGCGGCTACCCCAAAAATTGCGGACTATGCATTTACCACATTGGTCCCGCAACTGGGCATGGTGGAATACCGGGATGGAAAAAGTTTTTGTGTTGCAGATCTGCCCGGTATCATTGAAGGCGCCGCCGAGGGCAAAGGGCTGGGGCATCGTTTTTTAAGGCATATCGAGAGGAACTCCATACTCTTATTTCTAATCCCGGCGGATAGCCCGGATCATAAAAAAGAATTTGAAATTCTGCGTAATGAACTGGAACAATACAATCCGGAAATGCTGCAAAAGGATTTTGTGATCGCTATCAGCAAATCAGATATGCTGGATGATGAACTTAAAGCAGCCATCGAAAAGGAATTGCCGAAAAAAATACCCCATATATTCATTTCTTCCATTACCAACCAGGGTTTATCGGAACTGAAAGATCTTTTATGGGAAACCATGAATAATACCAGGGCGTAAAAACCTTGTGAAATTTCTGGCAATACCCATTCATAAGGTTTTTATCCCCGGTGGCCAGCTAGTGTCAGAGGGGTTAGTCCTGTTATTACCAGCAACCCTGACGGCAGCCTGCGTACCGGCATCATAGGGCTTTGAACTTCCAGGCTTATAGCACCCAACGCCGTAATGTGTGCCGGCAAGTGTAAATGGTTTACATTTATGCCCTGAATTTTATTGCCTACACCCAAAAGCCCGGCTATGCCACAAACCATTATTGCAGGAATAGGACATTATGTTCCCCAACAGGTAGTCACCAACAATGACCTCCTGGCTTATATGGATACTTCCGACGAATGGATACAGGAACGTACCGGTATTAAGGAACGGCATTATGCCCATCGTACCAATGAAACCACAACCACAATGGGCGTGGAAGCGGCTAAGATGGCTATAGAAAAAGCAGGGCTCACCAACGATGATATCGACTTTATTATTTTTGCCACCATCAGCCCGGATTATTATTTCCCGGGTTGTGGCGTATTGCTTCAGCGGGCAATGCAGATGAAAGAGATCGGTGCCCTGGATATTCGCAACCAGTGCAGTGGTTTCGTCTATGCCCTGTCGGTAGCAGACCAGTTCATTAAAACAGGGATGTATAAAAACATATTGCTCGTGGCCAGCGAAAAACATTCTTTTGGCCTGGATTTCAGTACAAGGGGAAGGAACATTTCGGTGATCTTTGGAGATGGCGCTGCAGCGGTAGTCTTACAGCCTACCGAAGAAGCCGGCCGCGGCATTTTAAGTACGCATTTACACAGCGACGGAGAAAATGCAGAAATGCTCGCCATGTTTAACCCCGGAACACATGCCAATCACTGGACCAGTGAAACGCTGGCAGATTTTGATGATGCGCCGGTGGGTGAAATGTTTATGAGCCATGCCATGATAGATAAAGCACAGAATTTTCCTACCATGGACGGCCCGGCAGTATTTAAAAAAGCTGTAGTGAAATTCCCGGAAGTGATCATGGAAGCGCTCACAAAAAACAGTCTCAGCCCTGCGGACCTTACCTTGCTTATCCCCCACCAGGCTAACCTTCGCATCTCCCAGTTTGTGCAGCATAAACTAAAACTGCGGGATGACCAGGTATTTAATAATATTGAAAAATATGGCAACACTACTGCCGCGTCCATCCCACTTGCAATGTCTGAAGCTTTTGCTGCCGGAAAAATAAAAAAAGGAGACCTGGTTTGTATGGCCGCTTTTGGCAGTGGCTTTACATGGGCAAGTGCGTTGATGAGATGGTAAGATTATGTTGAATATTGAATTTCGAATGTAAGTCGTCTCTAATGAAATGACTAACCTGTGGCTTTTGGAACATTCGATATCCGATATCCAACATCCGACATCCGACATCCTAAATTCAACCTCATGCAAAGAAACTTCATCTACTTCATCAATCCCATATCAGGCACCAAAAATAAGGACCTGTTGCTGAAGATGATTGAAACCAGGACTAAGGTAGAACAGATCCCCTTCCAGGTTTTGGCGACAAGAGCAGACAGTAATTACAGTTTTCTCCCTGGTAAAATAACAGCAGAAAAAATAACAGATATCATAATCTGTGGCGGGGACGGCACGGTGAACCATGTAGTAGCAGCATTGCTGAATTGTAGCGTGAACATAGGCATTATACCCATGGGTTCCGGTAATGGACTCGCATTGGCTGCAGGCATTCCTGTAAACCGGTCAAAAGCACTGGACATAATTTTCCGGGGAAATGCCGCAGATGTGGATGGATTTTATATCAACGGGCTTTTTAGCTGCATGTTATGCGGGCTGGGCTTTGATGCACAGGTAGCCCATGATTTTGCCAAACAACCCAAACGCGGTTTGATTACCTATGCCAGGCAAACGATGAAAAACTTCCTGTCTGCAGAACCTTATCTTTTTAGTCTACATATTAACGGCAAGGAAATAACAGAAGAAGCATTTTTTATCAGCATTGCCAACAGCAACCAGTTTGGCAACCATGTTACCATTGCACCACAGGCCAGTATCAGTGACGGTTTGCTGGATGTTGTTATCGTGAAAAAGATGAGCAAACTGCGTTTGATCTATTCCCTGCTGAAGCAGATCAAACTTGGCAGGATCACCAATACAGAAAGAAAATTTCACCAGGACGATATCCTCTACCTGCAGGCACCAAAATTATCCATCAGCAATCCCAACAATGCACCCCTGCACATTGACGGGGACCCGGCTGTGACGAGCGCACAATTCGAGATCAGCATAATTAACCGGGCCTTTAAGCTGCTGCAGCCTTAAACCCGGGAAGGTATCTACTCTAATGCAGCTACAACTTTATGCCTGGCCGCTGCATTTACATCACTATAGAAGGATCGGATGATATCCCGTTTTTCTCTTGCGCCAAGGTGGAAATTTAGCGTGGCTCCATACTCGTGCTTTTCCGGCTTATAGAATATCG
>JAKFCK010000324.1:0-3391 GCA_036676685.1 Chitinophagaceae bacterium
TTTACATTCAGGGTAAAAAAAGATGGCCATGCGGAGTTCACAGAGCTGCAGTGAGTTTTATGCCAGGTATTTAATTCACCGTTGTCGGGGCCAGATTCGCCGATAGGGTTACCGTCGCAGCGACAGGGTTTAAAACCCGTCGGCGTTAGACAAGGTCCTCCATTTTATTTGTCCCTTTTTTTCTATTCCGGTCTCCCGGCAGCTTTTTAAGTTGATACTGCCATTTTTGCACACAATCTCCATTGGCACAATGATTGACAAATTATTCTCACAAACAAATAATAAAATTTTATATGGCAAAGATTATAGGAATTGACCTGGGAACAACTAACAGTTGCGTTGCTGTAATGGAAGGCAATGAACCGGTAGTAATCGCTAATGACGAAGGCCGTCGCACTACACCTTCGGTAGTAGCTTTTTTAAAGAACGGAGAGCGTAAAGTAGGCGACCCGGCTAAACGCCAGGCCATTACCAACCCTCAAAATACCATCAGTAGTGTGAAACGTTTCATGGGCCGCAGGTTCGATGAAGTAACGGAAGAAACTACCCATTGGAGCTACAAAGTGGCAAAAGGTGACAATAATACTGTTCGTATTGACATAGATGGCAGGATGTACACGCCACAGGAGATCAGTGCGATGGTGCTGCAAAAAATGAAAAAGACGGCCGAAGATTATCTTGGCCAGGAAGTAACTGAAGCGGTGATAACCGTTCCGGCGTATTTTAACGATGCGCAGCGCCAGGCTACCAAAGAAGCAGGCGAGATCGCGGGGCTCAACGTTCGCCGTATTGTGAACGAACCTACAGCAGCAGCACTGGCCTATGGCCTTGACAAAAAAGGTAAAGACCAGAAGATCGCCGTATTTGACTTAGGTGGTGGAACATTTGATATCTCTGTGCTTGAGCTGGGCGATGGTGTGTTTGAAGTGAAATCTACAAATGGTGATACTCACCTCGGTGGTGATGACTTTGATAAGGTGATCATGGATTGGCTGGCAGACGAATTTAAAGCTGATGAAGCGATCGACCTGCGCAAAGATCCAATGGCTCTTCAGCGTTTGAAAGAAGCTTCTGAAAAAGCAAAAGTTGAATTGTCTTCTTCTTCAGAAACCGAGATCAACCTGCCATATGTAACAGCAGTGGATGGTGTGCCTAAACACCTTGTAAAAAAATTGACCCGCGCAAAATTTGAAGCGCTTGCAGATAAATTGTTTGAGCGTTGCCTGAAGCCTTGTGAAGCCGCTTTAAAAGATGCGGGCCTGAGCACTTCCAACATTGATGAAGTGATCCTGGTAGGAGGAAGCACACGTATTCCTAAAGTGCAGGAGATCGTAGAAAAATTCTTTGGTAAAAAGCCCAACAAAGGCGTGAACCCGGATGAAGTTGTGGCAATAGGTGCTGCGATCCAGGGCGCTGTTTTAAGTGGTGACATCAAAGATGTATTGCTGCTGGACGTTACCCCGCTAAGCCTGGGTATCGAAACAATGGGTGGTGTAATGACACGCCTGATTGAAAGCAACACCACGATCCCAACTAAAAAATCTGAGGTCTTCAGTACGGCGAGCGATAACCAGCCTGGTGTACAGATACACGTTTTGCAAGGAGAAAGGCCGATGAGCTCACAGAACAAGAGCCTGGGTATGTTTAACCTTGATGGTATACCACCAGCCCCACGTGGCGTTCCGCAGATCGAAGTGATCTTTGATATTGATGCCAACGGTATCCTGCATGTAACGGCTAAGGATAAAGGCACCGGTAAAGAACAAAAGATCCGTATCGAAGCCGGTAGTGGTTTAAGCCCCGAAGAGATTGAAAAAATGAAAAATGAGGCTAAGGCCAACGAAGCTACAGATAAAGCAGAAAGAGAAAAAGTGGATAAGATCAACCAGGCAGACAGCCTCATATTCCAGACAGAAAAGCAACTGAAGGAATATGGTGAAAAGATCCCTGCCGATAAGAAGACAGCGATTGAAAGCGGGCTTGAGCAACTGAAAACTGCACATAAAGCACAGGATGCCGCACAGATAGATACTGCAAGTGCTGCTTTGAACGCAGCCTGGACGGCAGCAAGTGAGGACATGTACAAAGCCACCCAGGAAGGTGCTACCCAACCCGGTGCAGAACCGGGCAATGGCCAGCAGGAGCAGGCAGCAGGGCAGGGCAATGAGAATGTGACCGATGCAGAATTTGAAGAGGTAAAATAAGAGTGTCGGTCGTTGAAACCAGCGGCCGGACGATAGACTTGAGAAAAACCGCCCCCTCCGGGGCGGTTTTATTTTGGTCCCCCACATAATAAATGAGCACCATATGCGTTTATTATAATCCCCTTGAACCAAAAACACCACCTCTATGCGTATTGCAAAAAACCTCTTTGCTCTTTTAGCTATTGCCCTCGTGCTGGCCTCCTGTAACCGTTCCGTATCTGTGCACCAGGCAGCCAACAACAATTATAAAAGGTGCCATCCCATCCGGTAGACTTGCTCTTTTTTACTGGTTTCGATCAATCAAAGCATTAATGTCAATAGAATGACGGATCTATGCCGTGCAAAAAAATACTATTTAATGGTATTGAATTTGCACTAAGCAGGTGAAATCAGCCTTTGACATTTTTTTTGAAATCAAAACCAATTATATGCAAACAATAAAAGTTTTTATCCTGTCCATGCTCGTGGTAACGACCCTGGCCTATTGTAAGCCTAAAACCGAGGTGAAGGTAGAAAGCAAAGTTTCTTCACCCGAGCTTACGCAGGCGGATATCACCGTAATAAAAAACAAGGAAGCGGCCAGCTGGGAATTTGCTAAAACCAAACAACTGGACAGGTTAAAGGATATCCTGGCAGAAGACTACCAGGCTTTTTTCGGTAAGATCAGATACATTCAGTCGAACATCCTGAATATTATCGGTCGTGAATCCGCTTCGGGCGGTATAATGATCATCAAAAGCCCGGTTATAAATATTTTTGAAGGCTATTTTATGTCCTTCTTTTATGTAAGCGAAATTTGCCAGCAATCCCAAATTGGTGCTATACTTAAATATATTCTCTTCATATTCATAAAAAGGCGTTCCCGAAAACTCATAATCCTTTCGTTCCGAAAAAGCAGCGTTTTGAGAGTTCCTGTAACTCACAGACAAAACATTCCCAAATGACGCTCCGTTTTTAAGATCTTTTCTGTGGCCCCAGGTAAACTGATGATTCTGACTTGGTGCTGCTATCGTAATAACTTCAGGATATGCATTCTTGAGTTGAGCTGATAACTTAGCCTTCTCGGCATTAGATAAAGGGTTATATTCCTGAAATGAAGCAGGAAATCCACTACTTAATCTTCGCGTATTGTCATCAAATCCAAGAAAATCATATTTATTCCTCGCATTGGATGTGAAATCTTTAAA
>JAKFCK010000325.1:0-11443 GCA_036676685.1 Chitinophagaceae bacterium
AAAGGCAAGATCATTTCCATTATCACAGAAGGAGACACTATCAGCCCGGGCCTCAGTGACCATGTATTTGCTGTCCCTCCGGCAGATGAACTGATCGCACCATTGATCAGCGTGATCCCCTTACAATTATTGTCTTATTACACCGGCATAGCAAAGGGGATTGACGTGGATAAACCAAGGAATCTGGCGAAGAGTGTGACGGTTGAATAGGCAGCCCCCTGACCTCCTAAAGGGGAGCTTAACGGGAAGTCAATAATTATATTTAAAATGCTTTTCGATTAGAACCTCTAATATAACGTCGGCTAAGAATCATTATAAACGCTAAATATAAGTTCCCCTTTAGGGGATAGGGGTATGAACATCATTCAAACACACCCGGTAGCTTCATTAGGGTACAACTTCATTGACCAGAAATATATTCCCAAAGGGAAGGATGAATATTACCTGAGGAACGAACAAAATAAATCCGGTATTAAATACCGGCCGCTCAGCACTTCCCAGATTGATACCCTTGTGCACAACAGGAATACTTCAGACAACTGGAATAATATACTTGTTGCAGAAAGTTTTGACGCGCATTTGGTAAAGAACTGTAAGTTTTACGGCCTGGTCCGGATCGGTGCAATGGAGCCCTTGTATAAAGAGTTCCATGATTTTAAAATGGCAGTGGGTTTATACAACAGCACTATCATTAGTTGCGACCTGGGCAACAATATCTGTATTGATAACGTAAATTACCTGAGTCATTTTATCATTTACGATGAAGTAATGATTGCCAATGTGAACGAACTGGCCACCACTAATCATGCAAAATTCGGAAACGGTATAATCAAGGAAGGTGAGGAAGAAAATATCCGTACACAAATTGAAGTGTGCAACGAGAATGGCGGGCGCAGTATTTTACCTTTTGAAAGTATGCTTGCCGGCGATGCCTATTTGTGGAGCAAATACAGGTCAGATGAGATTCTCCTTGAGCAATTTAAAAGGTTTACGGAAAAAGAGGTGGATAAAAAGCGGGGCTATTATGGCATCATCGGCAAACGCACCGTGATCAAGAACTGCGGTATTATCAAAGATGTTCTGATCGGTGAAGATGCCTACCTGAAAGGGGCCAACAAAATAAAAAATGTTACCATCAACAGTGATGCCCCCCGCAAGTCGCAGATCGGGGAAGGTTGCGAACTGGTGAATGGGATCATCGGCTTCGGATGCAGGATATTTTACGGGGCCAAAGCAGTTCGTTTTGTAATGGCATCTCATTCGCAGTTGAAGTATGGTGCAAGGCTGATCAATTCCTACCTGGGTAACAACTCCACTATCTCCTGTTGCGAAGTACTAAACACGCTCATCTTCCCATCGCATGAGCAGCACCACAACAATTCTTTTTTGTGTGCTTCTTTGATAATGGGCCAAAGTAATATTGCAGCCGGCGCCACCATTGGGAGTAACCATAACAGCCGGGCTGCTGATGGCGAAATTGTTGCGGGGCGCGGTTTCTGGCCCGGCCTGTGCGTGAGCCTGAAGCATAATTCAAGTTTTGCTTCATTTACCATTATTGCCAAGGGAGATTATCCTGCAGAATTAAAGATACCTGTGCCCTTTTGCCTCGTAAGTAATGATGTGACCAACAATAGGCTTGTCGTGATGCCGGGCTATTGGTTTATGTACAATATGTACGCGCTGGAGCGGAATGCCTGGAAATACCGGGACAGGGATAAACGCACGCGAAAAATTCAATTAATAGAATACGATTACCTGGCACCTGACACGGTCAATGAAATGTTTGATGCACTGGCATATTTAGAACAACTATCGCCAACCACGGACGGTACGGCGACGATATCAGGTTGGGAAAACACAGACCGGGAAACCCTGATCATCAAAGTGCCCCAATCTATAAAAGTATTCCGCGAATTGATCCAATATTACTGTACCACACAACTGCTGCAACATTTCCGGGAAAATAATTTTAAGAGTTTTGAAGATTTTAAAAAGTCGCTTACTACTAAACTTGCCCGGGCAGAATGGATCAACGTGGGCAGCCAGCTGATCAAAAAAACTTCCCTGGAAAAAATGAAGGCTGCGGTAAGATCCAATAAGATCAGCAGTTGGGACGCGCTACACGATTTTTATGCAGCGGAGGGTGACAACTATGCGGCTGATAAACTTCAACATGCTTACACCGGCCTCCTGGAAATCCTGGACATCACAGCAAAACAATTCACACCTGCTGTTTTCAATTCGGCGCTGCAGCAGTCTGTAACCACACGTAGCTGGATGTCCAAAGGGATCTACGACGCCAGGGCCAAGGATTACAGCAACCCCTTCAGGAAAATGATCTATGAAACCAACGAGGAAATGAATATGGTGGTGGGCAAACTGGAGGATAATAGTTTTATCCAGGAGCAGTTAGCGGCTTTGGAGAAAATGAAAAAAGATGTCAGACAATTGTTACGTAAAATTGGTTAATTGCACCAGCTATTGTTTCACAAAATATTGGACTGCCAGCTCATACCCCTTCAACCCAAGACCACTGATCACGCCCACAGCTTGTGCGCTGACATGAGATAGTTTTCTAAATTCCTCTCTTCCAAAAATATTAGATATATGCACCTCCACCAGAGGAGCGGTGATAGCAGCAATGGCATCGCCCAGGGCTACGGAAGTGTGTGTATAGCCACCAGGATTTAAGATAATACCATCATAGGAAAAACCGACTTCCTGGATTTTATCAATTAACTCGCCTTCGATGTTACTTTGAAAATAACTAAAGTCAAAAGTTGGAAATTTCTTTTTCAGTTTTTCATAATAAACATGAAAAGATTCCTCACCGTAAATATCGGTTTCTCTTTTGCCCAGCAGGTTTAGGTTTGGTCCGTTGATGATTGCGATTTTCATACCCCTGTCCCCTAAAGGGGAACTTTAATTTAGCGTTTATAATTAGTAAAACCTCAATTAAAATAATGATGCCTTAATATTGTTTTGTTCCACCAAGGTTCCCCCTTCAGGGGGACAGGGGGTTATGTCCCTTTAGGGGGTCAGGGCGCTGTTATAAGACTAATGAAGTCGTCAAATAAATACCGGCTGTCATGCGGCCCCGGCGTTGCTTCCGGGTGGTATTGTACCGAAAACGCTTTTTTGTTTTTTATCCGGATACCTTCGATGCTGTCATCATTCAGGTTCACGTGGGTGATCTCTATATTATCATTGTTTTTTACCGCCTCGGGATCTACACCAAAACCGTGGTTCTGCGTCGTGATCTCGCTCCTGCCAGTCACGATATTTTTAACTGGATGATTAAGCCCCCGGTGGCCATGATGCATCTTAAAGGTAGGGATATCATTTGCTAAAGCCAATAATTGATGCCCAAGGCAGATACCAAACAAAGGTTTGTCTTTATCCAATATTTGCTTCACAGTTTTAATAGCATAATCCATGGGTGCAGGATCCCCCGGGCCGTTACTAATAAAATAACCGCTAGGGTTAAATTTCTCCAGTTCTTCAAAAGGCGTTTTAGCATTATAAACTTTCACAAAAGCGCCTCTTTCCACCAGGCAGTTGAGGATATTTTTCTTTACACCAAAATCCAGCACAGCCACCCGCAGGTCGCTATCTTCGTTGCCAAGTGTATAGGTCTCGTTTGTACTCACCACCGAAGCAAGTTCCAACCCATCCATTGATGGCACGGCTTTTAGTTGTTGCTTCAGTTTTTCGACATCCGTTTCTTCAGACGAAATGATACAGTTCATCGCACCTTTGGTTCGCACATGCGCCACGAGCGCCCTGGTATCGACTTCATCTATAGCCACGATGTTCTGCGTTTCCAGGTATTGCTGCAAAGAATTATCCGAAAGGAAACGGCTGTATTTTTCTTCCAGGTTGCGGCCGATAACCGCCTTTACCTTTACACTGTTGCTTTCCACATCTTCAGGCTTCACCCCATAGTTGCCTACATGCACCGTATTCATGATGATCACCTGTCCATAGTAACTAGGGTCAGTAAATACTTCCTGGTAGCCGGTCATACCCGTGTTGAAACAGATCTCGCCGGTAGCAGTACCCGTTTTACCGAATGCTTTACCGTAGATAATAGTGCCGTCTTCTAATATAAGTATCGCTTTTTTGTTCATTAGTTGCTAAATGTTGTGCAAAGAAAATGATTCCTGTAAAATAAATTCCAAAAAAAAAGCAAACCTTTTAAAGTTTGCTTTTATATTTTTTAATCTTCAAGACTATGCTTCTTCTTTTTCGTTACCAGGAGCTTCGTTTACGTTTTTAACTTCAGCTGTTGGTCCTTCTTCAGTAGCAGCTGATTCCGCAGCTTTTGTTGATTTTTTCTTAGGAGTAGCAGCTTTCTCTTCTGCAGGAGCCACTTCTTCTCCGGCTTCCGCTTTTTTCTTGCCACCGCTACGACGTGTTTTCTTAGCTGGCTCAGCTGTTTCAGCAGCTGTCTTACCGTACACATCATTGAAGTCTACCAGTTCGATCATTGCGATCTCGGCATTATCACCCACACGTGCACCCAATTTGATAATACGGGTATAACCACCGGGGCGACCCGCAACTTTTGGTGCTACTACTGTAAACAATTCTTTTACTGCATTTTTATCATTCAGGTAGCTAAATACAACCCTGTGGTTGTGAGAGATAACTTCCTTAGTGTCTGTTGCCTTTGTTTTTGTAATAAGCGGCTCGATATAAGTACGCAGTGCTTTTGCTTTAGCAAGCGTAGTAGTGATCCTCTTGTGAGTGATCAGCTGGCAGCCCAGGTTCATTAATAATGCTTTCCTGTGTGAAGCTGTCCTGCTTAAATTGTTCTGTTTGTTACCGTGATTCATGACTTGTTTTATTTATTCCCCCACACCGTGTCAGGATTTGTGAGGTACTTAATTTATAAATGTGATAATCCGATAATGAGCTAATATGCTAATTCTTTTACTTCGAAATATTTTTAGAGCTTCGAACCTCTATTAGCACATTATCGAATTAGCTAGTTAGCTAATTATTTATTCGTCATCCAGTTTTAACTTACTCAGGTCCATTCCGAAGCTAAGGCCTCTTTCATGTAGTACCTGGTCAATTTCGCTCAAAGACTTCTGGCCAAAGTTCCTGAACTTCATCAGGTCTTCCTGCTCGTACTGAACAAGTTCGCTCAATGAGTTGATCTTAGCAGCTTTCAGGCAGTTGAAGGCACGAACGGAAAGGTCTAAATCTTCCAATGGTGTCTTCAGCATTTTGCGCAGCTGTAAAGTTTGTTCATCTACCAGGTCTTCTTTCTTATCTTCTTTGGTATCGAAAGTGATGTTCTCATCAGTGATGATCATCAGGTGCTGGATAAGGATACGGCTGGCTTGTTTTACCGCCTCTTCAGGCTGGATCGTACCATCTGTAACCACGTCCATTACCAGTTTTTCAAAATCCGTGCGTTGCTCTACCCTTGTATTTTCGATCAGGTATTTTACATTCTTGATCGGGGTGTAGATAGCATCAACCGGAATATATCCAAAGTGTGAACTTTTTTCTTTGTGCTCTTCAGCAGGAACATAACCACGACCACGGCCGATAGTGATCTCGATATCCAGCTTTGCGCTGCTATCCAAAGTACAGATCTGTAATTCAGGATTCATCACTTCAAATGCAGGAGAAGCTTCGCTTATCATGCCGGCAGTGAATTCTGTTTTATTTTTTATAGAAAGGGTTACTTTCTCTGTATTTACTTCATGATCAACCTTAGCTTTAAAACGAACCTGCTTTAGGTTGAGGATAATTTCTGTTACATCTTCAGTGATGCCCTTGATAGTTGCAAACTCGTGGTCAGCACCTGCTATGTTGATCCCAACGATAGCATAACCTTCCAGTGAATTCAGCAAAACCCTACGTAAGGCGTTACCAATTGTTACACCATATCCTGGTTCAAGAGGACGAAATTCAAACTGTGCTTCAAAGTCATTAGCTTTCTGAAGAACAATTTTATCGGGCTTAACAAAATTAAAAATGGCCATTTGTATTTTGGTTTTACCCCGAACCCTAAAAGGGTTAAAGGCTTATTAGTAATTATAAGTCATATGAACTCCGGTTCCCCCTTCAGGGAGCGGAGGGGTATCTTACTTAGAGTACAATTCCACGATCAGTTGCTCCTTAATATTTTCAGGAACACTTTCTCTTTCAGGATAAGTGATGAAAGTTCCTTTCAGTTCACTTTCGCTCCAGTCTACCCAATTGAATTTAGGATTTTTCCCACGCAGGTTGCCAGTAATAGAGGTATTGGCAGCGCTTTTATTTTTAAGACCGATTACATCACCTGGCTTACAGCTGTATGATGGAATATTGATGACTTCACCATTCACAGTTACGTGTTTATGGCTCACCAACTGGCGTGCACCCTGGCGGCTAACCGAAATTCCCATCCTGTAACAGGTGTTGTCCAAACGTGCTTCCAGTAATTTGATGAGGTTTTCACCTGTAACGCCTTTCCTACGACTGGCTTCATCAAATGTTTTGCGGAATTGTTTTTCCAGTAAACCGTAAGTGTATTTGGCTTTTTGTTTTTCTTTTAACTGGAGAGCGTATTCGCCTAGTGTTTTACGCTTTTTTGTTGCGCCATGCTGGCCGGGAGGGTTACTGTTCTTAGTTAACCATTTACCGTTTCCTGTGATAGGTTCGCCGAACCTCCTGGAAATTTTTGTTTTGGGGCCTGTGTAACGTGCCATAATTATAAGTTGATTTTTTAGTGACGATACAGCATTAAAAAATCTTAAAATAAATGCTGCACCCGGTTATTAAATATGTTCAAAAGTTCAATGTTCAACAGTTCAAGGTTGGTTTCTTTAACGTTGAACGTTTGAACCCGGAACGGTTGAACCTTAAATTAAACTCTTCTTTTCTTCGGAGGACGACAACCGTTGTGTGGCATTGGTGTCACGTCTTTGATAGTTGCTACTTCAATACCATTTTGAGAAAGAGAACGGATAGCACCTTCGCGGCCGCTACCAGGTCCTTTTACAAATACGTCAACCCTTTTCAAACCTGCATCCAGTGCTACTTTAGCAGCATCTGCACCTGCCATCTGTGCTGCGTAAGGTGTATTTTTCTTACTACCCTTAAAGCCCATTTTACCGGCAGAAGACCATGAAATAACCTGGCCTTGCTTATTGGTTAAACTAATAATGATGTTGTTGAAACTTGCTGTAATGTGAGCGTCGCCGTGGCTTTCTACTTTTACAACTCTTTTTTTAGCGGATGCTTTTGCGCTGCCTTTGCCGCCTTGTGCTTTTGCCATAATTTTTCTAAAAAATAGGTAATCTTTAAAAATGTATCCCGATGTTCACGGGACTGAAACAACCCTCCTGCTGACTTAAACGATCCGGCGTTGTTTCAATAAAAACAAGTCAATATTAATAACCGAAAAGCTTATAGCGGTTAAACTATAAGCTGGTTAATTATTTCTTAGCGACTTTCTTCTTGCCGGCAACTGTCTTACGCTTACCTTTTCTTGTACGGCTGTTGGTACGTGTACGCTGACCACGAAGTGGTAATCCTTTACGATGACGTAAACCACGGTAACATGCGATATCCAACAAACGTTTGATATTCATCTGTGTTTCACTACGCAAAGCACCTTCCGTCTTGAATTCATTATTGATCACATTACGGATGGCGGTCTGCTCATCATCGTTCCACTGGTTCACTTTTTTGTTCACGTCAATACCTGATTTTTCCAGGATGTAAACAGCAGTAGAACGTCCTATACCGTAAATGTAAGTAAGTCCTATTTCGCCTCTTTTGTTTTTTGGTAGATCTATACCGGCAATACGAGCCATATTAATTCAAAATTTAAAATTCAAAATTTAAAATACGATTATCCCTGCTTTTGCTTAAAGCGTGGATTTTTTTTGTTGATCACATACAGGCGACCCTTTCTCCTTACGATCTTACAATCGGCACTGCGTTTTTTAATTGAAGCTCTAACCTTCATCTTTTTTGTTTTTTTCTATTTGCTAATAGCTAATTAGCTAATAGCTAACAGCTTTTTAAAATTATTTGTACCTGAATATGATTCTGCCCCTTGTTAAGTCATACGGGCTCATTTCCACTCCAACCTTATCCCCCGGGAGAATACGGATGTAGTGCATCCTCATTTTGCCCGAGATGGTTGCCAATATTTCGTGGCCGTTCTCCAATTTAACCTTGAACATAGCGTTGCTAAGTGCCTCAACTATTGTTCCATCCTGTTTAATAAGTGCCTGTTTAGCCATAAATTTGGGAGCGCAAAGATAGGAGTATAAATTTAATTTGTAAACAAAATTTCCTAATATTACATAACAAACCTCGTTTTACTATGAAAAAAACTCATTTTGCCGCCCTTTTTGTGTTAATAACCGGATTTTCTGCCTGTCAAAATGATGATGTGCCTGCACCACCTGTTTCTTCAGACCCCTATATGAACATAACGGCTAACAGCACCTGGAACTATGAGCAGATTAACAATACGCCGCCCTCCATCACAACCAATTATACCCTCACTTCTACGAACCGGGATACTACGGTAGATGCTAAAACTTACCACGTTTTCACCAACAGCGCCACCAGTGCCAGTGAATATTACAGGATCTCGGGCAGCGATTATTTTACTTACCAAAGCCTGCCAGCAGACCTGGGCAGTGTAAAAGTAGAAAATCTCTACCTGAAAGCGGCTGCAGCTATCGGTACAAGCTGGCCCCAGGTGTATAATATCACGTTCAGCGGTATTCCGCTGGCGGTTACAGTAACACACCGGATTGAAGAAAGAGGGCTGACCAAAATTGTCAATAGTATTACTTATACCAATGTGATACACGTGAAAACGGACATTACTGTAGGCGGGGTTCCTGCATCTGCCCTTACAACGGACATCCATTCTTATTACGCCCCCAATGCCGGTTTGATAGAGAATACCAACAAAATCAACCTGAATTATTTTGGAATAGTCAATAATACCGATATTACGACCAGGCTTAAAACAGCAGTGTTGCTGTGATAGACAGGTAAAAGGATTTTGTTTTTTTTCTTTGCGTATATCCGCAAATTAAGATTGTTTAGAAGCAACCTGATCTGTGATTCTGCGGCAACTCATTTTGAAGTATCCAGGCAGGCTTTATTATTAAATTTGAACAGTTTACCAGCCAAAAAATACAAAACCCGGTGTTCCATTCGGACCCCGGGTTTTTTTATTAAAAAAATATCCTTTATTCCAGGACTTTCACCTCTGTCCTCCTGTTTTGGGCTCTGCCTGCCGCGGTGGTATTTTCCTCAACAGGCTCTGTCATGCCATACCCTTTTGCCTCCAGCCTGTCTGCGCTGATCCCCTTGGAGACAAGGTAGTCCATCACTGCAGTGGCCCTGTCCATAGATAATTTTAGATTAGATGCTGCTTTACCGATATTGTCCGTATGTCCACCGATTTCGATACGCTGATCCTCCTTACGGTTCAGGTAGGCAACCAACTCATCCAGCACGGGAAAGGCTTCGGGCTCCAGTGTGGCCTTGCCTGTTTCAAAAGTGCAATTATCCAGAACAAATGTTTTTGCAGGTAAAAACTGTATTTCTACCTTAAACGGGTCTTTATAGTATGCGTTACCCTGCGGGGCAGGAATCTCCAACAGGTTGTAACTGGTTGAATCCTTAAACCCCAGGATAAATATTTCGTACACATCTCCCGCCGGCAACCTTGTGGAAAACTTTCCGCCTTCACCTGTGAGGCCCTGGTATTCCCGGGTATTAGCCTTACTTTTAAAAATAATGATCTCCTGGGGAAGGGCGTTATTTTTAAAATCGGTCACGGTCACATCTACCGGGGCATCTTTGGGAATAGAAGCATTTTGTACTGCGGTTGTTTGAGCCATTCCCAGCCAGATAGTAAAACTAAATAACCCGGTAAGAAGAAGTTTTTTCATATAATTTGATATGGTTTAACTAAATACAAGGTATAACTATCTGCCGCGGCACTTATTGTGTGAGCGCCGGTTTTTTTATCCACTATAACTTTTGTTGCAGCTGTATAACCATCCCCTCTTTCCAACTGTCAAAACTTCCGGCCAGGATGTGTTTTCTCGCCTGTTTTACCAGCCAAAGGTAAAAAGCGAGGTTATGAATACTCGCAATGGTAAGTCCGAGGTATTCTTTGCTTTTCATTAAATGGCGAAGGTAGGCCTTGCTGTAATAATTGCTCACGGGGCAATCGATCCCATCATCCAAAACAGAAAAATCTTTTTCCCATTTCTTATTGTCAATATTTATTACTCCCCGGGAGGTAAATAACATGGCGTTTCTTCCATTCCGCGTGGGCATCACGCAATCAAACATATCCACGCCCATCCCGATCGCCTCCAGGATGTTCCAGGGTGTGCCTACACCCATCAGGTAGCGGGGTTTATCATGTGGCAGGTGATCGCAACACAACGCACAGATTTCGTACATCGTATCTATCGGCTCCCCTACACTAAGTCCACCGATAGCATTGCCCGGGGCATTTTTTGAACCGATATACGCACACGATTCCTTCCGGAGGTCATGGTGTATCCCTCCCTGCACAATAGGAAACAAATTTTGGGTGTACCCGTATTTGTCTGGTGTTTCTCCAAATTGCTTCACACAGCGGTCCAGCCAGCGGTGGGTAAGTTCCATGGACGTTTTTGCATACTGGTACTCGCTTGCCCCCGGGGGGCATTCATCAAAAGCCATAATAATGTCCCCCCCGATTATTCTTTGAATGTCCATCACCCTTTCCGGCGTGAACAAATGTTTACTTCCATCGATATGGGATTGAAAGGTCACCCCCTCTTCCCGGATCTTTCTTTGGCCAGCCAAGGAAAAAACCTGGAAACCCCCGCTATCCGTTAAAATAGGTTTGTGCCATCCGTTGAACCGGTGCAACCCTCCCGCGGCTTCCAGGACCTCTAAACCAGGTCTCAGGTACAAGTGGTAAGTATTGCCTAAAATGACCTGGGCCTGCACATCAGTTTCCAGTTGTTGCTGGCTTACGGCCTTTACACTGCCTGCCGTGCCTACGGGCATGAATATAGGCGTTTCAATCATCCCGTGATCTGTTGTGATTACCCCTGCCCTTGCCTTGCTGGTAGTATCGGTGCCTGCTAACTGAAACTGGAGAGATGCCATGCTGTTTTTTTAAAAGTGGGCAAAGATAAAATTTTAAAAGTGCATCAAATGCTATCCCGGTTTTGATTTGCCCGGTACGATGGCTTATTTTTGTGGGTATGTATTTACCAAAACTTGTGTTGCTGCACTGGCAGGTGCTGCTTTTTGCATTGTTGTGTGCGATCACTTTTATCCAACTTTTTTATTTCCTATTTTTTTTCAGCAGGCTGGCATTTTATCGGGCTACACCAAAAACTGTTACCCAAACACATCCCGTTAGCGTAATCGTTTGTGCCCGGGATGAAGCGGC
>JAKFCK010000326.1:0-3443 GCA_036676685.1 Chitinophagaceae bacterium
CATTCAGGTTGGGGATCATTACGTCACTGATCGCCCCGATTCCCTGTACCATCAGTAATAGTTCATTTAAAAATATTCCTGCCACAAATATCACTATCCCGGTAAAAATCTTCCTGTTCACCATAATTAACCCGGAGGATACAATATATCCCAACAGGAATAACGTGATCACACCCAGTAATACCAGGTGCAGGTAACCAATCACTATCGGCCGGAAACCGAAGGCCAGGTTACTTAAGAACGGGATCACTGAAAATTGCTGCAAAGCTATTTTTATCGAACAGGCGATTAAACTCAACAGCAGCAGCCAACTCACATACTTTGGAAAGGAATTTTTTATCAGCATGCGGTTTTGTTGAAGCATCCGAAGGAAAAGTATCCACCCGGCCGATTGGGCTAGTGATGCCAACACGACCAGCAGGTACAGCAAAGGGTGTATGGCTGCCCATAACACCGATAAAAAATACGCCGGCACACAGGACGCGGCAAAAAGCCGAAAGATCCTTTTCGGCAACCCGTCATGCTGCAGCTTTAACTTGCTGAGAAATAATCCCATGCAGGCAAAGAAGAACCATCCATTATACTGAAAGTGCAGGAAATAATAAATGGCGGATAAGGTTATTTTCTGGTCAGCAATTTTGTTGGCCATTATAATTGCCAGGGAAAACGCCCCAAACGAAGACAGGACATTAAAAACAAGCGCAGCTTTGAACCACATATGAGCAGTGCTGTTCCGGGGGAGCCTGTTCAGGTCTGACCAGTACATGTAGGCAAATGCGTAAGAAACAAATATGGAAAGCGTGGAAAAACTGATTGATGCCAGCGCATATCCCTGCAATATAAAACTAACCAACATTCCATAGGCTGTCAGGAGATTTAGCCAGAGAACAGGCTTATATCTCCCAAAGGCATTTTTCTGCTGTTGCCTGCTGAGGTAATGCACCATCAGCACCAGCAGGCATTGGGTGATCCATCCATTGAAGGCAAAATGTGAATGACTATGTAATACATTTTTTTGTAGCACCAGGGGAAGGGAAAAAGCGATCTTATACCTTAAAAGGACCCCTAAAGTGGCTACCAACAATAAATTTAAAAAACAAATACGTAACCAACGATGCAGGACCATACTAATTATTTGTGCAAAGAAAGGATGTATTGATGTCCGGCATTATGATGTCAGTCATATTTGATAAGTACACTTTCCCCTTTGTAATTATAAGCTCTTTGTCATCATGCATATGTCGCATTGTCCTGATCACCGTTTCTACCCTTAACCCGGTCATACTGGCTATTTGCTGCCTGGTAAGTTTAAGTTGATGGGTTTGCGGGCAGATATGTTTGCTGCTCTTCTTCAGGTATGCCAGCAGGGTGCTGATACGCTTATAAGGATCTTCGCAGGTAATGGTTTTAAGCAACAAAAATTTAAACCTGATCTTCTCAGACAACAGGCGGCTGAACTCAAAATGCAAGCTGGGGGTTTCTTCCAATAGTTTAATGAACACCGGCTTGTGCAGGCGGATAATGATGCCATCTTCCTCAGCAATGGCAGTGGCTGCGTAAGTTTCATCGTCGAATAAAGGCAATTCGCCAAAACTCTCTCCGGCCTCGGCAATGTTTTGAATAAATTCTTTCCCGTCATCGTTGATGTTAACCCACTTTACGGTGCCTTCCACCACCTGGTGATAAAACCTGCATTCGTTTCCCTCCGAAAAAATGGTTTCCCCGGCTTTTACTTTTTTATAGGTTGCTCCCCAGGCAAGCAAGAGATCGATGGAAAATATCATATAGTTCGTTTACTTGATTAAAGGTATTCCAGACTGTTTCTGGCGAACATGACACTTATTATCCCGTAATATGATTATCGTCATATCTGGGGTTTCCCCAAGTTAAGTAAATCTACTCAAACGCCCTACAAACGGGATCTTTACCCAATTAACCAATCTGGCGGCCAATGTAATGTTGTTCTATTTATGACTGAACGCATAAAATAAGGTGCCTACAGTCGGTAATCTTGTGCATCCATTTACAAATAAAAAAATAAGCATTTATGAAAAAGTCATTGATCGTTGTAACGGCACTTTTCAGTTCGGTATTACTCTCCTGCCAGGGAGGAGGCGACAAAAAAGAAGTTCCGGCATCTACAACTACCACTGAGAACACTTCAACTTCAGGAAATCCTTCTTACGACCCTAAAAGAGGAGAAGGGAAATTTAAAGATGTGCAGGTTGCCGCTACATTGGATAAAACAATGGCAGATGCAGGAGAAAAGGTATACACCGTCAAATGCTCCGGTTGCCATAAACTTACCGACGAGCGTTTGGTAGGCCCTGGATTTACGGGTGTTACCAGCCGGCATACTGCTGATTGGATCATGAATTTTGTAACCAACACAGATGCAATGATCGATAAGGATCCCAAAGCCCAGGCAATGCTGGAAATATGCCTTGTACGTATGCCTAACCAGAATCTTACCGACGATGATGCAAGGCACGTGTATGAATATCTCCGCAAGAATGATGGTGTAAAATAAGTAACCTCGTAAAACCTTAAACCAGTTCATGAAAATATTTTCATGTTTGAATCAGTAAATAATATCAAATGAAAAGTAATAAACTAAAGATGATTGCTATCATTGCGATAGCTTCTCTTACAGCCTTCCAGTCCTGCAGGCCAAAAGATGCAGGTACCGCTGTGAGTGGTGATGCTGCATCACGGACCTACGTGGCACCTGGAAAATATGACGAGTTTTATAATTTTGTATCGGGCGGCTTCAGCGGCCAGTTAGCCGTTTACGGCTTACCCAGTGGCCGGCTGCTTCGCGTGATCCCGGTTTTTTCCGTTGACCCGGAGAAAGGATGGGGATATAGCGAAGAAACAAAACCTATGTTGAACACTTCACACGGTTTTGTGCCCTGGGATGATCTTCATCACGTGCAGGTATCCCAAACAGCCGGCGAGCTGGATGGCCGCTGGGTCTTTGGCAACGGCAACAATACACCACGTGTGGCCCGTATAAATCTGTCTACTTTCCGCACCGCAGAGATCCTGGAACTGCCGAACAGCGGGGGTAATCACTCCTCTCCTTTCATTACTGAAAATACCGAGTATGTGATTGCAGGTACGCGTTTTAGTGTGCCGATGGATGACAGCAACGGGGATGTACCTATTGACAGCTACAAACAAAATTTTAAAGGCACTATAAGTTTCATCAGCGTGGATAAAACGAAGGGTGATATGGATATTGCATTCCAACTGCAATGCCCGGGTGTAAACTTTGACCTGAGTCACGCCGGTAAGGGAAAATCCCATGGATGGTTTTTCTTTAGCTGCTATAATACAGAACAGGCCAATACCCTGCTTGAAGTAAATGCTTCACAAAAAGATAAAGATTTTATCATGGCTGTGAACTGGAAAAAAGCTGAAGAGTATATCAAAGCGGGCAA
>JAKFCK010000327.1:0-2288 GCA_036676685.1 Chitinophagaceae bacterium
GATCTCTTCCAGCCGGGCCATCCATTGTTTTCGGTAGGGAATTTTATCCAGGTAATCGAAAGTGACTTTATTCTGCTCGGTTACCCAGGCTTTGGTAGCGGCGCTGTTATCATCTTCCAGCCAGCGGTACGGATCCGCTACACTTGTACCAAAATAATTATCTGTTTGGGTTTCTTTTTTGGTTTCCGGGTATTTATACTGGGCGTAACCAGCCATGAGGGAGAAACAGGTCAAAATGCAATAAAGTGTTAGGGATTTCATGATAAAAATTATTTTGCATGAAGTTAATGACAAAACAAACTAATTGTAAAGGTTAAGGTTTTAATCATTTTACAATGTACTTTTGACTCGATGCAGCCATATGTAGATTTATTTACATAAATAAAATTTATACGAGGTATGAACAAAAAAGTTACCAGGATAGGTGTATTGAGCAGTGGCGGGGACAGCCCGGGAATGAATGCTGCAATCAGGGCTGTAGTAAGGACAGGGCTTCACCATGGCCTGGAGGTTTTTGGCATCATGCGCGGTTATAGCGGTATGGTGGAAGATGATATCATAAAAATGGAAAGCCGCAGTGTAGCGAACATCATCCAGCGCGGGGGTACCATACTGAAAACCGCCCGGTGTAAAGAATTTTTTGAATATGAAGGCCGCAAAAAAGCCTATCAAAATTTAAAAAAACGTGGTATCAATGGTTTGGTGATCCTTGGCGGAGACGGAAGTTTCCGGGGTGCGCAGATCTTCAGCAACGAGTTTGATATACCCTGTATCGGGTTGCCCGGTACTATCGATAAAGATATCGCGGGTACTGATTTTACAATAGGATTTGATACGGCGGTGAATACTGCTGTGGAAGCTATCGATAAGATCCGCGACACCGCCGATGCCCATGACCGTTTATTTGTCATTGAAGTGATGGGCCGGGATGCGGGCTATATCGCCCTGCACAGTGGTATTGCAACCGGTGCAGAAAATATTCTCATACCGGAACGAAAAACCGTGATGATCGACATCCTGCATTCTCTGGAAGAAAAAGAAAGAAGAAAAAAACTCGTGAACCTGATCGTAGTGGCCGAAGGTGACGAATTTGGTGGTGCTACTGAGGTAGCCCGTATCATAAAAGATAAAATGCCCAACCAGGAAGTGAGGGTTTGTATCCTCGGGCATATCCAGCGTGGGGGTTCACCATCCTGCATGGACAGGCTGATCGCCAGCCGTATGGGTTACCATGCTGTGGAAAGCCTGGTGGAAGGAAGGCATAATGTTTTTGTGGGAATTGTAAATAATAAAATGCATTACATCCCGCTTAACGAGGCCGTAAAGAAAAAACAACGTATCAGCGAAGAATGGATGAAGATTGTCAAGATCCTTTCTACTTAAGCCATACCACAGATCCAACAATTCAAAAGAAACCTGCAACTTAAACAAAGAATAAAAACCAGAATGAGCAAAAATATCAGCAAATACCTGAACCAGGACATGGATAAAAAATCAGGATTTGCCCACGCACAAAAAAGAACAAAAATTGTGGCAACGGTTGGACCGGCCTGCGACACTTACGATATGTTACTTTCCCTCGTTAAAGCAGGGGTAAATGTCTTCCGGCTGAATTTTTCCCACGGTGCCTACGAGGATAAAACCAGGGTGATAGAGAACATCAGGAGCATCATCAAAAATGAACCTTATAATATCTCGATATTGGGTGACCTGCAAGGCCCCAAACTGAGGGTGGGTGAACTGGAGGACGGAAGGATATTATTAAAAGAAGGCGACCCTATCATTTTTACAACAGAAAAAATGGTCGGCACTCATGAAAAAGTGTATGTATCATACCCCAACCTCACTACGGATGTACGGCCGGGAGAAAGGATCTTTCTTGATGATGGCAAAATGGAATTAATGGTGGAAGAGGTATTAAATGATAAAGAGATTCGCCTGAGTGTAACTCTCGGCGGACTCCTGCTTCCCAAAAAAGGAGTTAACCTTCCTGACAGCGGCCTCACCATGCCATCCTTAACTGAAAAAGACATCGCCGACCTTGATTTTATTATTGCCCAGAAGTTAGACTGGGTAGCACTTTCATTTGTACGTAAGGCTGAAGATATTGTAGACCTGAAAAAAAGGATCAAGGAGCAGCACAGCAAAATAAAAGTTATTGCGAAAATCGAAATGCCGGAGGCCTTAAAAAATATTCGTGACATCATTGTGGAAAGCGATGCCATCATGATTGCCCGCGGCGACCTGGGCGTGGAAATCCCTATCGAAAAGGTACCGGTACTGCAGAA
>JAKFCK010000328.1:0-12865 GCA_036676685.1 Chitinophagaceae bacterium
TCAAATACATCAAAACCTAAACGAAGGGGAACGCGAAAAAGATTAAGTTTATTAAAACGGGGTTTTTCATTGCCCTGTTCTACCACTTCAGTGATAAGAAGTCTTGCCGCGTTACTCCCGATATCTATTGCTGCCAGTATCAATGATGTTTTGTTTTAATGTGCTTTGGATATACTTAAAAGTACGATAAACCTGCCTGATACCTGCAAAGAATATTCCGGCTTTTGCCGGGGCTTGTAGCGGAGGGGAAGTTGGTGGTTTAATGACTCAACACCCAATCATTCCAGGCTAACGCGGAAGGCAATTAGTAAGCACTCAGCTATCGGTGTATTTTTTTATCCGCAGGTAGTTATAGGTTTCCACCTGTGAGCGCACTTTCGTTTTGTTCCTCGGGTTCACATATTCATTACTGCCTTCATTATCCAGGATCCTTGCTTTCACGTTATCTTTCAGCTGTATATCGATGATATTTATAATTTCCTTCCGCATGTTTTTCTCCAGGATAGGGCAGGCTGCTTCCACGCGATGGTCGATGTTGCGTACCATCCAGTCTGCTGAAGATATATACACTTTTTCGTGGCCGGCATTGCGGAAGATCAATACACGGGCATGTTCAAGGTATTCATCGATTATGCTGATGGCATGGGGAGGTTTTTTAAATTTTTTGTTTTGGGTATACATACAGCAGATACCCCTGATCACCATTTTAATTTCCACCCCGGATTTGGCGGCTTCTTCCAGTTTAAGGATCAATTGCTCATCACTCAAGGAATTTAGTTTTATGGTGATCCCTGCCTCTTTATGCTGCCGGGCATTTTTTATTTCCCGGTTAATGAGTCCCAGTAACTGGCGGCGCATGCCCGTAGGAGAAACCAGCAGAGTTTTACAGGCTTTCAAAATACCGGTGCGTGTTTTGGGGTTTTCCAGGTAAGTGAATACCCGGTTCACATCTGCCATTATTTTGCGGTCTGATGTAAGCAGGCAATGGTCGCCATAAGCCAATGCGGTTTTTTCATTGAGATTGCCGGTACTTACAAAACCGTAGTGTGTCGTAATATTATTGACCCGTTTTTTTATCAGGCATAATTTGGCGTGTACTTTCTGGTTGGGAACCCCAATTAATACTTTTACACCCGCATCTTCCAGCACTTCTTTCCATTCCAGGTTGGCTTCCTCGTCAAACCTGGCTCTTAGTTCCAGCATCACGGTTACCTGCTTGCCGTTCCTCACGGCGTTGGTCAGGGCATTGATCACTTTTGAACGGGGCGCCAGCCGGTAACAGGTTATTTTTATACTCACCACCTGCGGGTCGATCGCCGCTTCCCGCAACAGGTCGATCACACTGTCAAAAGAATGGTAAGGAAGGTGCAACAAGACATCTTTTACAAAAACTACATCGGTCACACTGTTGGTGTTCGCCAGCAGGGGATGGGTAAATGGTTTTTTGCGCTGGCTTTTTTTAGAGAATACTGCTTCAGGAAAATTGATGAAATCCTTAAAATTATGAATGCGTCCCCCGGGGATGAGGTTTTCTTTTAGCGAAAGCCCGAGTCGTTTAACCAGGTACGTGAGTAAGGAAATGTCAATATCCTTGTCAAATACAAAACGCACGGGTTTGCCTTTTTTCCTGTTCTTCAATCCTTTTTCTATTTTCTGAATCAGGGAGGTGGACACATCATTATCAATATCAATTTCTGCATCCCGCGTCACTTTGATGAGGTGTGCCGAAAACTGGTCGTAACCGAAAAACGAAAAAATATTTGGCAGGCAAAAGCGGATCACGTCCTCCAGCAGGATGATATGGTGCTCATCGTTTTTGGATGGCAGGATCAGGAAGCGGGATAGGTGCCGGACGGGAACAGAAACGAGGGCAAAACGTTGGGGAATTTCCTTGTCTTTCCGGGAAAGTTTGCACGCGAGGTAAATAGACTTATCGTTGAGTACAGGAAAATTTTGGATGCTTTCCAGCATCAGGGGCATGATATAACTTCTTACTTCCTCATTAAAATAATCCAGGACAAATTTTTGTTGCTGGCTGCTGAGTTTTTTTTCGTTGACGAGGTGAATGTTTTGCCGCGTCAGTTCGCGCAGGATCTCTTTCCAGATACGCTCAAACTCCACCTGCTGCAGGTTCACCTTTTCCTGTATTTCCTCAAGTATACTTTCAGGCTCCCTTTCCAGGTGCATTTTGGCCTTGGTGCCCAGTTCGATCATTTTTCGAAGTGCGGCTACGCGTACCCGGAAGAACTCGTCCAGGTTATTGGAAAAAATACCAAGAAAGCGGATGCGTTCCCTTAAAGGAACGGTTTCATCAGCCGCTTCCTGCAGCACCCTATGGTTAAATGAAAGCCAGCTGATATCCCGGGTAATGATCTTTCGTTTCTGCAAAGCAAGGTTTTAATTTGAGCGGGGCAAAACTATCAGTAATGCCCGAATACATGTATCGGCTTATATTATATCTTTATTAATTCTTTATGCTGATCCGCCGGTTTTCATTTTTTCGATGATACCGGTGGTAGAGACGCCATCTACCATTCCTGCCAGTTTTACTTCCCCTCCTGCGGCGAGTACTTCTTTCGCCCCCGCTATCTGTTCCACGGTATAGTCGCCACCTTTTACCAATACATCCGGCATCAGGGCGGTGATGAGGTTGAGCGGCGTATCTTCTTCAAAAAGTACAATGGCATCAGTCATTACAAGGCTGGCCAGTACCAGCGCACGTGCCTGCTCCCGGTTCACGGGTCTTTCCGGACCTTTTAATCTTCTCACCGATGCATCGCCGTTCACGCCCACTACCAATACATCCCCGTAAGTTGCTGCTTCACTCAACGAAGCAATATGTCCTTCATGTAAAATGTCAAACACCCCGTTCGTGAATACGATCCGCTTGCTCTGCAATCTCCAGCGGGTGGCTTGCTTTTGCAATTCTTCCCGGCTCATGATCTTAAACGGGATGGCTTGTATGGATTTCATGTTTGTGTTTGTTGATATAAGGTAAAAACAAGAGGGCCAGCAGACCGAGAACGATCACGATCGCTGTATTAGCTCCCCAGAGCAGCCACCCGAATGCAATGCCCACCGGCGATGCTATGGAATAAATGAGCAGTGTCTCCATTACGAAGATGGGAAAAGAACCAATGCCACCGGGCGTGATGATCATAGCCAGCGTGGCAAAAGATAATACGGAAAAAGCCGCCTTGATGCTTAAATGCCCTGTGCCCTCCATGGCAAAAAAACCGAGATAGATCTGGAGAAGGTACATTGACCAGATAAAAACTGTATGGGCGAGAAACATTTTCCTTTTCTTCATGTGCCTGATTGTGGTAAAACCTGCAGCTATTCCCCCGATAAAGTTGCTCATTTTTTCGATGAGTTTATTGTGCGGAAATTTTTTTACCAGCCACTTTAATGCTTTAAAAAAAGCCCAGATCAGCGCCAGCAACAATAATAATTTTGCCCAAAGGGGCAGCACTGCATTCTCGCCTACATTTTCCAGTTTACCCGCTACATAACTACCTACCAGGTCGATCTGTATCAATACGGTGATGCCGATAAAGATGAGGTAACAAACCATATCAAAAGTACGCTCCAGCAGGATGGTGCCAAACAGTTTATCGATCTTTAATTTTTCGTAACGGGCCAGCAGGCTGCACTTGAGAACTTCTCCGAGGCGGGGAATGGCTGCATTGGCCAGGTAGCCCACCATGGTGCTGGCAAAAGCATTTTTTGTAGAGGGATAATAATCCAACGGTTCCATGAGCAACTTCCACCGCATTGACCTGCTTAAGTGGCTGAGAATACTCATGAACACTACAGGCACCATCAGCCAGTAATTGGCATTGGAAAGTGAAGCATAGAAGCTTGTTTTTTCCGCTGGTGTCATAGATTTTAATTGCCACCAGATCAAAAAGATACCTGCACCTAAAAAAATAACGTATTGCAGCAGGGAAGTAAAACGTTTGCGCATAAGTATGGCAAGTTACAAACTGTAATTCTTTTATTGACCCGAATTTGAAGTTGCACATTCAGCCGGCGGTCATACTTAATTATTGGCCGGCAGCCGTATTCTTTTGTAAGAGCATGTTGTCTATCAGGCGCACATCGTTGATAAAGGCAGCTACCAGGACGACAAGTTGATCCTGCCCATTCCATTCATCCACTAATTCCAGGTTGGCGGCTTGAGCAATTTCCACATAGTCGGTTTTGAAACCTTCCCGGGCCAGGAAGGCATTAGCTTCTTTTTTTATGGCGGTGAGGTCGCCCGCCTTAATGTGCTCTTTCACGAACAGCAGGGTCTTATAGATCCGGGTCGCTTTTTGTTTTTCAGCTTCGCTTAACCGGAGATTCCTGCTGCTCATGGCCAGGCCACCGGGTTCTCTCACAGTGTCGCATATCCGCAATTGTGTGCGGTAGCCTTTCTGTTCAATAAGCGTTTTGATCACTAAACACTGCTGGTAATCTTTTTGCCCGATATAAAGGCTGTCTGGTTTTACTGCCAGGAGTAATTTATCCACGATGCGGCAGACGCCCTGGAAATGTCCTGGCCGGAATTTACCTTCCAATACCGACTCCAGGGGCCCGAGGTCATAAACAACGACCGGGTCATTAGGTGGATACATCTCCTCCCCACGGGGCAGGAATAAAATATTACAGCCTGCTTCTTCCAGCACATCAATATCCCTTTCGAGGGTGTGGGGATATTTCTCAAAATCTGCCCTGTTATTGAATTGTGTTGGGTTCACAAATATGCTGCACACTGTAACCGGGTGGTTTTTTGATGCATTATCAATAAGTGCTATATGCCCTTTGTGTAGTGCACCCATGGTTGGCACAAATCCTACAGACTCGCCGGCCGATTCATGCCTGAATAGTATTTTTTGCAGATCTCCGATTGTTTTTACAAGGATCATAATAGCGGTTTATATGGCTGGAATGCTTATCTCTTCCCAGTTTAGATTAATTTCAGTACCTTTGCACACCATTTTCAAAAACTTAAACAGGACAAAGTTCATAACATAGTTAGTATGTCTACAAAGAAAAGAATTTTATTTATCTCCAACGAAATGTCTCCTTACCTGGAACTTACAGAGTTTGCCGAGATCGTAAACAAACTTGCCGTCCTTTCCAATGACAATAATATGGAAGTCCGGTGTATTATGCCAAAATTTGGTGTAATCAACGAGAGGAGGCACCGGTTACACGAGGTAGTAAGGTTGTCCGGGATAAATGTTTCGATAGACAACGACGATTATCCTTTGGTAATAAAAGTGGCGTCTTTACCCAATGCAAGGTTGCAGGTATATTTCCTGGACAATGAAGATTTTTTTAAACGAAAATCCATTTTTTCCGATGAAAAGGAGAACTGGTATGAAGATAATGGTTTGAGGACGGTACTATTTTGCAAAGGGGCACTGGAAACGGTGAAAAAATTTGGCTGGCCCCCGGACATTATCCATTGCAGCGGATGGATGACCGGTTTGATTCCCATGTTCATTAAAACAGCCTACAAAAAAGAACCCGTTTTCAGCCACAGCAAAATTGTGTATACCATCGGCGAAACAACATTTAAGGATAAACTTGGTGCAGATTTTTTACAGTTGATTGCAATTAATGATCACGTAACTAAAAAAGACCAGGACGTTTTTGCAGATATCAATAACGTGGCCATGTTCCGGGGTGGTGCTACTTATGCAGACGCGGTTACTTTTGGGGCAGAAAAGGTAGATAAAAAGTTAGCAGAAGAGTTTGCTAAACCCAAGGGCAAGAAGGTTTTAAAGTATAATGCAGAAAGTGATTTAACAGACTATTTACAATTATACTCCGACCTTGCCAAATAGTTAAACCTAATTCTGTTTCCTAAAATGTTATTTGTGACTAAACGATTTTTACCAATAGTTCTTGCTGCTTTTATATTCATTGTTTCCATCAACCCCGGCTGTACCAAACTGGATACAACCACTCTCGGGAGCGACCTGATTCCCGCCGTAGATAATGTAAATACTTTTGCTGACACTTTTGATATCAAAACCGCACAAGGCATTTTTGATGATAGTTTTAAAATTTTCAGAAACGAAAATAATGTGTTGGGGCTTATCAATAATGACCCTGTCTTTGGAAGTACGGATGCCCGTGTCTTTTTGCAACTGAAACCAGGGTTTTATCCTTATTATTTTGGGAATGCCGGCGATACACTCATCGGTGTGGATTCTGTTGTGCTCGGGCTTAGCTATAAAGGTGTTTGGGGAGATACCACCGAGCTGCAAAACCTGGAAGTGTACGAGATCACTGATCAATTCTTCGGCGATTCAGTATTTCAGTACAAGGATATCCGGTACCAGCCTGCAATTGGATCCCTGGTAGGTTCAGCAACCCTGGACCTCAGGACTGTTTCAGGAAAAAAGATCATTGCAAATGGTAAAGATTCCGTGACAAGCCAGGTAAGAATAAAATTATCGGAAGCCTTTAAGAATGCTTTATTCGGGCAGGATAGCCTTCCGATTTCCCCGACCGGCAACAACGCATTTCGAAATGATTCCCTTTTCAGGAAAGCTTATAAGGGACTTGCCGTGAAATCCTCATCAGGAAATGCCCTGATGTATATTAATCTTACGGACGCCGCCACCAGACTGGAAGTCCACTTCCGCAAAAAAAATGCGGGTAAAACTGACACCACGTATAACCGCTTTACTTTAAATACCGCAGACCTGGGCACCAACCTGCCTTCAGCTTCGTCTAATTTTATCAGGAGAAATTATTCTGCACAGGTCACCAACAATGTGACGACCCTTAACCCTACCGCTTTATACCTGCAAACAGGTCCCGGAACTTACGCCAATCTTACCATTGATAGTCTTACCGGTCTTAGCAACCGCATTGTGCACCGTGCAAGTATTTATATAGAACAGGATCCGGTGGACCTGATGACGGACAGTATCTTTTCCGCACCGCCCTACATGTACCTCGATTTGATCGATACAGGAGCAACAAAATGGAAGCCTGTTTATTTTGACCTGAGCCCCAACACGGTATATGACCCGGATAATAGGACAGGTTTTCCTTATTTTCCCGGTGATGGAACCGTGGACCACAATTATTTTGGTGGTTTTGCCAAGACTAGATTCAACGCATTAGGCCAAAAAGTTGTTTATTACGATATCAATTTAACCCGCCACGTGCAGCAGATTGCCACGAAACGTACCCCGAACTACCGGATGCGTTTATACCCTGCATTCCGGATGTATTACCCGCAATACCCCGGTGCCGCCGAGATCCCTTACGACAACCCTGTAGCCTTTGGCCGGATAAAAGTAAAAAGCGGTTTTCATCCCGATCAACGAGGCAAAATGCAGATGGTGATCATTTGGTCTAAAATATAATTACGTCAAAATAGTCAAAGTCCTTTTGATTCGTTCAAAAGGACTTTGCTTATAATCCTTCCCCCCTTATCTTTGCACTCTCAAAAAAAATAATATGCCTTATTTATTTACTTCGGAATCTGTTAGTGAAGGACATCCTGATAAAGTAGCAGACCAGATCAGCGATGCGCTGATAGATAATTTTTTAGCTTTTGACCCAAGCAGTAAAGTAGCGTGCGAAACGCTGGTAACTACCGGGCAGGTCGTGCTTGCAGGAGAGGTAAAAAGCAAAGCTTACCTTGATGTGCAGGAGATTGCAAGAGGTGTGATCCGTAAAATCGGTTATACCAAAAGCGAATATATGTTTGAAGCTAATTCCTGTGGTATCATTTCTGCCATTCATGAGCAGAGCGGTGATATCAACCAGGGCGTAGACCGTAAGAAAAAAGAAGAACAAGGTGCCGGTGACCAGGGAATGATGTTCGGATACGCAACCAACGAGACAGACAACCACATGCCACTGGCATTGGCAATGAGCCATGATATCCTGATTGAACTTGCTGCAGTACGCAGGGAGAATAAACAGATCAAGTATCTGCGCCCCGATGCAAAAAGCCAGGTGACATTGGAATATGACGATAACAACCAGCCTACAAGGATCGATGCAATAGTCGTGTCTACACAGCATGATGATTTTGGGAAGGATGAAGCCATGCTTGCGAAAATCAAAAAGGATATCGTGAATATCGTGATGCCAAGGGTGAAAGCAAAGTATGCCAAATATGCGCACCTGTTCAACAATAAGATTCAATACCATATCAACCCAACCGGTAAGTTTGTTATCGGTGGTCCTCATGGCGATACAGGCCTTACCGGCCGTAAGATCATCGTGGACACTTACGGTGGAAAAGGCGCACATGGTGGTGGAGCCTTCAGCGGAAAAGACCCAAGCAAGGTAGACCGCAGTGCGGCTTATGCTACACGTCATATCGCTAAAAATTTGGTGGCGGCCGGTTTATGTACAGAAGTATTGGTACAGGTCTCTTACGCAATTGGTGTAGCTAAACCCACCAGTATAAATGTGATCACTTATGGTACAGCTAAAGTGGCAATGACAGATGGCCAGATTGCAGCAAAGATCATGACTATGCCATGTTTTGATATGCGTCCTTATTTCATTGAGCAAAGGTTGAAATTGCGTAACCCGATCTATAGCGAAACAGCAGCATATGGTCACATGGGCCGCAAGAATGAAGTGGTAGAAAAAGTATTCACTTCGCCTTATGGTGAGTCTGTGAAGAAAAAAGTTGAGCTGTTTACATGGGAGAAACTGGATGCGGTAAAGGATGTAAAAAAAGCCTTTGGCCTTAAATAATTAATTACAGCTTTTGAAAAAACAGGAAAACCATAAGTGCTGAACTTATGGTTTTTTAATATTCGCAAAAGCTTAAATTTAGAATGTGAAAAATTTCAGACAACAACATCACCGCCCCAAAAAGAACACATTGGTTGTGGGACGTGCTGCAGTGATCAAAGCGATGCAGGAAGGGAAACAACTGGACAGGATCTACATGCAGGCCACGGTGCATGGCGAAGCAGTAGACGAGATAAAAAAACTGGCATCCGAAAACATGGTACCCATTAACAAGGTGCCCGTGGAAAAACTTAACAACCTCAATGTAAGCAACCATGAAGGTTTTGTAGGCCTGATCTCGAAGATCCAGTTCCAGGACCTGCAATCCGTAGTTTCTTTTGTGGTAGAGAACGGCGAAGTTCCATTGTTCCTTATTCTGGATGGCATTACAGATATCCGCAACATTGGCGCCATTGCAAGAAGTGCACATGCCATGGGTGTGCAGGCCATTATCATTCCCGAAAAAGGCATCGGTGCTTTAAATGAAGAAGCCATCCTTACTTCTGCAGGCGCGCTGGAAAAAATTGCGGTTTGTCGTGTACAGAGCCTGATGAAAGCGGTGGATGACCTTCACATGAATGGCATCAAAGTATTTGCCAGCGAAATGACGGCAAAAACTAAATGTTATGATTGCAATTTTACAGAGCCTTGCGCCATAGTAATGGGAGGCGAGGAGCATGGAATTTACCCGGCATTGATGAAAATATGTGATGAGCAATTCCAGATACCGATGCCTGGTGAGTTCGAGTCTTTGAATGTGTCTGTGGCTACAGGTATCGTTTTGTATGAAGTGGTAAGGCAGCGGAGTTAGATTCAAGGTGAATAAATGAATAGGTGAATGGGTGAAGAGGGGAATGAGTGAATAGGGGAATGAGTGAATAGGTGAATGAGTGAAGAGACCAATGGCACTTTTTCAAAAGGCAATAGGCAATAGGCAAGTTAAAACCCGCAACTTTCAACTCTTAACAATCGAACGATGGCCAATAAAAAAGTAAAATTAGTAGAGTGTCCCCGGGATGCTATGCAGGGTTGGCCAGGGTTTATTCCCACTGAAAAAAAAGTAAATTACCTGAACGAGTTGTTGAAAGTGGGATTTGATACCCTTGACTTTGGGAGTTTTGTATCCCCCAAAGCTATTCCCCAAATGTCAGATACCAAAGAGGTGATAAGCCGGTTGCAATTGAATGGCTCCGAAACAAAATTATTGGCCATCGTAGCCAATGAAAGGGGAGCTGCTGATGCGATTATTTACGATCAGATAGCCTACCTCGGTTTTCCCTTTTCTGTTTCTGAAACGTTCCAGAAAAGAAATACAAATTCCAGTATGGCCGACTCACTGGAGAGGGTAGCCGAAATTCAGAATCTTTGTATTAAGAGTAAAAAAGAACTGGTCGTATACATTTCCATGGGGTTCGGTAATCCTTACGGGGATGTATATAACGAGGAAATTGTTTTTGATTGGGTCAATAAAATGGTCGAACTGGACATTAAAATTATTTCCCTGGCGGATACGGTTGGCCTGGCCACACCCGCACAGGTGAGCAGTGTAACCCGGCATCTTGTGAACGCTCTTCCCGGAACTGAGATTGGCGTGCACCTACATTCTACCGCAAGCAACTGGAAAGCAAAAACCACAGCAGCATTGGAAGGAGGCTGCCTTCGGTTTGATGGAGCCCTTAAAGGAATCGGTGGTTGTCCCATGGCCGATGATATGCTGGTAGGTAATATGGATACCGAATTGATGATACCTTATTTTAAAGAATTAAATTTGTTGCCGGAACTAGACATGGATGCATTGGCGAGGTGTAGCAGGATGGCGTCGGAAATATTTGTTTAGATAGTACAAGAATTGATTCGAATTACCCATGTGTTTAAATAATTCTTAAAATTGGTACCTGAAATTAATGTTTACAATTTGTGTTTTAGCCAATCAGTGCAACTCGTGAATCAAATTTGTGTTCACCATTTGTGTTGTAAATAATTCGGGAAATTCGAATCAATTCGAGTAATAGAAAATTAAGAAAATGGACTTCCGTTTAGAATTCTCTCCCAAACCGTTTACTACAAAGCTCAGGCATAGCGACAAACTATTCCTTGCCGGTTCCTGTTTTACCGAACAGATCGGGAGTAAACTGGCGGCGCACAAATTCCGGATCATTGATAATCCTAACGGTATATTATTTAATCCTGTGAGCATTGCAAAATCTGTCATTTCCTATATTGAGCAGAAAAAGTACACTGCGGGGGACCTTTTTTTTCAAAATGAATTATGGGGGAGCTGGGAACACCATACGAAGTTCAGCAGCCTCGACCAGGAGGATTGCCTGTTCAAAATAAACAAATCGCAGGCTGCTGCACATGAATTTCTTAAAAATGCCGATTGGGTGTTGCTTACGCTGGGCTCTGCATTTGTGTATGAGCTGGAAAACAGGGAAGTTGTAGCCAATTGCCATAAAGTGCCTACGGATAAGTTTACCAAACGCTTATTGCCTGCTGAGGAAGTAATGGCCGTATTGGACAACCTGGTACACCGCCTTAAGAATTTCAATTCCCGGTTGAATATCATTTTTACCATCAGCCCAGTTCGCCACCTGCGGGATGGTTTTGTGGAAAATAACAGGAGTAAGGCTACGCTTATCAGTGCAGTGCACCAACTGGTGGACAAGTTCCCCGGTCTCTTTTATTTCCCCGCTTACGAACTTATCATGGATGACCTCAGGGATTATCGTTTTTTCGCAGAGGATATGGTGCATCCCAACTATGCAGCCACTAATTATGTTTGGGAAAAGTTCGTAGCCACTTGTATAGATGAACCTTCACAAGTACTGATGAAAGAAATCAATACGATCAATGCAGCAAAGGCACATAAGCCCTTCAATCCCGCATCAGCGGCACATCAAAAGTTTTTACAGGCTAACCTTGAAAAAGTACAAAAACTACAACAGCAGTACAACTATATAGATTTCTCCGCAGAGACCCTATTTTTCCAGGCGGGATAAATACCGTCTTTACAAATTAAACTTGAGAATAAATAAGAAGCAACTTACCTAGGTTCCCCCTTCAGGGGGTCAGGGGGTTCAATGTATCCTATCTCCCCTCACTTCCTCACTGTTCATTAACTCTTTTTCATAAGCCAGCCATTCACTCCACCTTTTACGAACGAGATTTTTTTCAAGGTAATGTTCTGCCAGGGTAATGAATAAAGTATAATGCCCCGCTTCACTTTCCATAAATCTCCGGTAAAAATTCCGCATATATTCATCGTCCAGGCCCTCACTCAATCTTTTAAAACGTTCGCAGCTCCTTGCTTCGATCAAAGCCATTAAAAGCATCTGGTCCAGGAAGCGCTCATTGGGGCTACCATCTTTTTTCTGGAACTGTATGAGTTTGTTCACGTACACGTCTTTGCGCTGGCGGCCCAGTTTCAGATCGCGTTTTTTTAGCTCCGCCAATACTGTTCGGAAATGACCCCACTCTTCTGTTACGATGGGGCTGAGTTCCTCAACGAGCAATTCTTTCTCTGAATTTTTAGTGATCAATGAAATGCAGGTGGTGGCGGCCTTTTGTTCGCAGTAAGCATGATCGGTAAGGATCTCTTCCAGCTGTATGGCTGCAAGGTTTACCCAGCGTGGGTCCGTGGGCAGCGCAAGGCCGAGAATATTTTTTACATCAGTAGTGAATGTTTTCGCCATGGAACAAAATTAATATTTAATCAAGTCAGTTAATTTGGTTTATTTTACGGCAATAAATTTGGCCATGAGAGTAGTTCCATTTTTCATCAGTGCAATTTTTACTGCGGCGCTCATATTTTTATTCAATAGTAAGTACGTTTTACCCGCACCGTTAGGCAAGCTCCTGGCACCCCAGCAAGGTATCTGGCAGAATGCAGAACCCGCAGACCAACCGATTTCCGGCGAGTTTTACTTCCCGCAATTGAAGGGTAATACCGAAGTATATTTTGACGACCGGCTGGTACCACATGTATTCGCAGATGTGGAGTCAGATGCGTATTTTATCCAGGGTTACCTGCATGCGAAATACAGGCTGTGGCAGATGGACCTGCAAACCCTGTCAGCGGCAGGAAGGGAAAGTGAGA